>CAYXQH010000162.1:0-10437 GCA_964467425.1 uncultured Saprospiraceae bacterium | reverse complement strand
ATTAAGTTAGTTAGGGGTAAATAGAAACTATTCCTGACTGTGTTTTGGAAGAATTTGGAATTTGAAATTTCCTGCATTATTATTGCGCTATGGAAGTTCGTAAACTACAAGCAAGGATTCAGGATTATAAAGCCTTCTTAATGAAGGATCGGAATTTAGCTGAAGTATATAAATGGGAAGCCTTGCTTCATTTTCAACAACATTGGGATATTGAAGCCATTGATTTTGCGAAGATGTATGATGCATCTTTTCAAAGTACAACCACACAGCGACTTTGGAAAAGAGAAATTTGGCGACCAAAAGAACTCATGTTACTACTCATTGGTCAGGATCCGGAGTTTGCCCGAAAATCATTTCGAAATCTTTTCGATGACACTCAAAATATCGACACTCGGGTTTCTATGTTTAAGTTTGCTTGTGATGAGATGCTTTCTGAATATAAAAGACAACATAAAACGAGCATCGAAAACAATCATTACCATGATGATCTGGAGATGATCTTTCTCTATCTGACCTTTCGATTTCCAGAACAATTTACCTTTTTTGAATATCCGCCGTTTAGTGAAACACTTCGACAAATGGGCATTCAGGATATTCCGACGCCTTATAACTTAGATCGTTTTTTAAAGCTTACCAAGATCCTTTATACCTTTTTAAAAAAAGATGAAGAGCTAATAAAGATTCATCAAACAAGGTTTTCTTCAGAGCAACTTTATAAAAATGGTCAAAAATTATTGGTCCATGATTTCTATGCTTTTTGCGGAAAAAGAAAATAAATTTAAAAATTCCAAAACCTTTTTATACATTTACTGTTAGAATGATCGTTCTAATGTTATAAAATGAGACAAAAACACGATAAAACGATAATACTCGAAAAAGGTGTTCAGCTATTTCGAGAAAAGGGATACCACAATACAGGTGTGGATGATATCCTAAGGGCGTGTAATATCCCAAGTGGTTCGTTTTATAACTTTTTTAAAAATAAAGAAGGTTTTGCAATCCAGGCGTTGGAACTTTACAATCAACGGTATCTGATCTATTTAGATCAAATTCTTGCAAACAATAAACTGAGTCCACTTAAAAAGCTCAAAAAAATGTTTTCTGACAACGTCAAGCAACATGTAGAGAGTGATTGTAGTCTTGGCTGTCTGCTAAATGGGCTAACCTCTGAAGTTGCTGCGATCAATTTAGCCATTGGAAATACTGCTGCTCAACATTATCAAAATAACAGTGATAAAATCGCAATGATTATAAAAAATGGGCAAGCACAAGAAGAGATCAGAAAGGATTTTTCAGCCAATGATCTGGCCTTTTATTTAATCGACAACTTTGCAGGTGCTTCCATTCGTATGCAAGCTGGAAAAACGGATAAGCCTTTAAAGTTGTTTTTGAAAACTGCTTTTGACTTTCTAAAAGCTTAAAAAAACTAATCAAAATACAAACAATATTTTTTTAATCTATCATTAGATAGAACGTTCTAACTAAATTTATTTTTAAACTTAACAAATCAAAAAAACTTATGCCAAAATTAGCAAACAAGGTCGCCATCATTACAGGGGCGACAAGTGGAATGGGACTAGATACTGCAAAATTATTTTTACAACAAGGTGCAAAAGTGGTCTTGACTGGTCGTTCTCAAGAAAAGCTGGATGCACTGGAAGGTCAACTTGAAGGTGAATACCTATTGGTAAAAGCAGATGCGGCGAGCACTTCAGATAGCAAGAGTCTTCTCGAACAAGCAGTCGCCAAATTTGGAAAGATCGATATCCTGTTTTTGAATGCAGGAATTTTCCAGGCTTATCCTGTGGGGCAATATACCGAAGAGCACTTTGATCAGGTATACAACACCAATGTAAAAGGACCATTATTTACAGTAAACGAAGCAGTACCGCACCTTAATCAGGGGGGAACCGTAATTTTCAATACTTCGGTTTCAAATGTAAAAGGTATGCCAGGTGTATCCGTTTACGGTTCAAGTAAAGCAGCTTTACGTTCAGCAGTACGAGCATTGGCAGTTGAACTGGCACCACAAAATATTCGGGTAAATGCGGTAAGCCCCGGTCCTATTGAAACACCAATCTGGAGCAAAACCAATCTTACTGAAGAGCAAATAGGCGGATTTGCAGAGGGTGTATCCGGACAGGTTCCTTTAGGTCGCTTTGGTAAAACAACAGAGATTGCCAACACCGTATTATTTATGGCATCTGATGATGCTTCTTATATCACCGGGACAGAAATCCCTGTCGACGGAGGTATGGCGCAGGTGTAGGAATGAGGAATGAGGAATGAGGAATGAGGAATGAGGAATAATTATCCTTGAGTTTAGTATAGTTTTAAAAAGGTTATTAGTCGATGAGAAATGTTTTATCAATATTGATTTTAAACATTTTACCTCATCTTTAGACTAATGGCCTTTTTCGTTTTTATCCTAAGGAGGATTTAAACAATTTTTGCGATAGATGTTCCATAAAATTATCAATTCTGCAGAAGCTTTTATTTTAATGGTATGGTAATATTAATGCAACCTTTAGGGCATATTATAGTAAACAACTAAACCCTCTCTGACACAATAAGCTAGTTTATTTCATTTACAATCAACCCTTATAAAATGAAATTATCAGCGCTCATCTTTGTACTAACATGTTTTATTTTTATTACTCCGGTCTATTCAGGTTTTGATTTCTCTACCGAAGATATCAAAAATATGAGCCTGGAGGAACGGATCAATCATGTCAACCTTATTGCATCAAAAAACTTTCCTCTTTTAAGCCCTAGAGAACAGGCAGATCAAATATTTTTATTACTCCAAATTGAACCTTATCTGGAGAACAATCCAATTACCAAGTCCATTCTTTACAAACATGTTGGTGCATATTTGTTTAAGAAAAGAGCATATATATTAAGTGCCGAGTACCAAAAACTAGCTTTACAACAATCCAAAATCCAAAACCCTAATCGTCATTATAAGAGAATTCTAAGCAATATAGGATGGTCTTATCATAAAGGTGGGATTTTAGATAGTGCCATTATTTATATCAATCTTTCCATTCCAAAAAGTCACCAAGAAAACTATTCTCTTCTGAATAATGCGGCAATGTTTCTTGATGATCTAGAAAAGGATACCGCTTGGTATTATTACAAACAAGCAGAACGTCAACTACTACATCAACCTCAGTTGTTTATTACAAGCATCAGAGATAATATGGCGAATTATAAATACAAACGACAAGCTTATACAGAGGCCATTGTCATTCATCAACAAAACCTGGATTATTTAGAACAACATCAAAAATTTATAGATTCGAAACAACCTCTAAAAGTTACGTACCGAAAACTAAAAGCAGTTTTAGGCATCGCTTTATGCAAACTTAAATTGAATCAATATGAGGAAGTTGAATCCTATATCAAGCTGGTAAAACAATATTACAAACAATTGGGAAATTCTGTTTTCCAGGGAAGAATTGAAGAAGATTATTTTAGATTATTTATAGCTTATTCCGATGCACTGAATAAGCCTATTCAAAAATCAAACTATCAAGATAGCTTAATTCAATTCCATCATCAAAAATTAGAGCTAAAGGAAAAAGCAGAGAAAGATGCTTTGAGTTCTCTCTTTACAATGAAAAGAGTAAACATTCAGAATGAACTAGAACTCCAGCGCTCTATTACGCATAAAAAAGAGCAAAAATTACAATACCAAAGACTTCAATTATATATTGTATTGTTAATTATTGGTCCTATCGTGGTGCTCATCTTACTACTTTACCGCAGAAAGCTTCAAGTAAAAAAGCAGGAATTAAAACTCCAAAAGATGAACCACCAACTTATTAAAACAGAGGCTGAAAAAGCACAGCTTGAAAAAAGCAGGCTAGCTGAATCATTACGCCAAACGGAAAAAGATTTACAAGAGGTTTCAACCTATTTATCTGATACCAGTACTTGGACTGATTCAATAGTTTCACACTTGGAGATACTTTCGAAAAATAAACATATTCATGGAAAGGAGTTGAACAATTTCCTCAAGGATATCAAAAGTCGTCATCAGGTAAACCAACGAATTAATCTATTGTATGAAAATATAGAAAAAGTAAACTCCAGTTTTTATCATACCTTAAATCAAAAATTCCCTTCGCTTACTGAAGTGGAGAAAGAAATCTGCGGATTAATCCGGCTAAATATGAGCAATAAGGATATAGCAATCTTTAGAAATGTGACTCCACAGGCAATCAAAATGAATAGGTACAGACTACGCAAGAAATTTAATTTGACTCCAGACGTCAATTTGTACCAGTTTTTAAAAAATCTCCAATTCAGTCTTTCGGATAAAACAGTAGCATAAAGTAGTCAATAAACCCAGTGTTTTCAATACTAAATTGAATACTTGTAGCCCTTTTGAGCCCTCTTGTATACATTATGGTATACAACATTATTCTCGGCTCAAAATGCTATTTCAAAACCTCAAGCCTAGATTTTATATTCTTTTGGGGATATATTTGTTTTGTAATTAATTACAAGCTTAAATATTTATACACTAGGTTTTTAGTTTATCCAATCAGGCACAACACATCAACACTTCATTATACTTTTAGTAATAAAATTTAAACTTTTATAAATCACTTTCATTTCCCTAAGAATATGGATTAGTGTATGGTTAACAAGTTTAAGGATGTAGCAATTAATCGTTGATATTTTTTATACTACATTTATTTAGACGCCGTTTTTGAAAGCAGGTTTATTCAAAATAACAATGAATAAGCTTGCTTTTTTTTATCTTGCAGATATGAAAGAATTATTAAAAGATTTTCCAAGTATCACCACCATAAAAGTCCGATGGGGAGAAATGGATTCAGCCAGGCATGTCAACAACGTTCTTTATTTGCGTTGGTCCGAAACGGCTCGTTTTGATTATTTTGAAAATCTAAACATCCCCGTTGTTCCGGACAAAGATGGCGTTGGTATTATACTTGGCTGGCAAGACTGCAAATATATTATCCCTATCGTTTATCCGGACACCGTACATCTTGGCACTCGATTAAAGCATTTTGAAGAAGATCGTTTTTATATTGAAACACATTTTTTCAGTGAAACGCATCAACGATTGGCGGCTATTTCAGAACAGCGAATCGTCTGCTATAATTACCTTAAAAAATGTAAGGTCGATGTCCCAGCTGCTTTGAAGCAAAAAATTATTGATGGGGAAGGAAAATAAAGCTATATAAGCGTAAGCATTTATTTTCTTTTCAAATCATATAACCGATGTCGCTTGGGCGTATAAAAAAACAAATGTTTATATTCTGTTTTAATATCTTCTAATTTCAGATCATCTGATTGCAGACCTTTATCAAAACTATAAGCCCAATCCGTTACAAAATCGATTTCAGAAAAAAGTGGCTCTTTATCTTTAATCCCTTTTTCATCAATGAAAATTTTAGAAAAATAAGACAGTTTCACATCTGAATCATATTGTAAATCTACTAGCCTTCGATCCCAGCTAAATTCTATTATCATTTTTTCAGACAAACTGGGGCCGAGTTTTTTTTCAATTTCTAAAATTCCATTTCCTCTTCCAAATATTTTTCCGAATTTAAATTCAAGTCGTACGATTTCTTCATAAGGTTCCTGACTGGCAATTTCCGAAGCAAATTCTGAATTTTTATATCCAAAGCGTGTAGCAGGATCAGCCATTGTTTCAAAATATTCTTCATCCAGAAATTTTCCACCTTCCCACTTTCCCAACAACATTAATTTCGGATAAAAATTAAAAGCATAGACTCCTCCCAATACTAAACTCAACACAATAACTACCCACCATTTCATTTGAAATAAAAACTTAAACAATAAAATCATTACGATCCAAACTGCTATACTTATTTCTAATAAATACATCATAGTTTTCTGTTTTTTATTTATAAAATGATTCGTGGGAAATGTGTCTTAGATCATTAAAGTCCGCGTCCGTCATTACTATTTCAACTTCTGCGCCATTAAAAAATCGTTTCGAATAAAATAAAATTGCTGGTTTTACCGCTTCATTAATAAAGACTTCATCAAGCTCTACCCCTTTCTGAAATCGTTCTCTTATTGTGTATACCCGACCATCAAAATTTAAAACGTGGGCAACCTCCATGAATCGAGGAGCATCTTTTTTATTATGAATTCCTGCCTGGTAACTAGCATATTCTACTGCTATTGATTTAGGTACATTATTGTAGTAGAGTTTGAATTTTCCCAACTTTAATGTTTTTCCTAAATATCGTCCGAAATAAACTTGTTGCAATATTCGACCTATCATTATTGTTTTTACATTTTAGTGAATGTATAAATATCTTCCTCTTCACCTTCCGTTACTTTCAAAATCATCTTTTTATCCGTAACAGCGAGTATCTCTGTTGATCCGCCATCATCGCCCATAAACTCAATTAAGCCACATGGATCTGGTAGGTATTCCTTAATTAGATTTTTAGTGACTTGACAATTACCTAAGTCTTCTTCCAGTGTTTTCTTTCGATAGGTTTCACGAACCGACCAGGTGCCCCTAAGGTGCATGATAACCATATCATCTGAAGTTTGACCATTAATGATGTACTTAAGCGTTACCATCATCATTTGTTTTCCATTACTTGCATACTGAACAAGTATGGTCAATTCAGTCTCAATTCCATCCTGAGCAGGCTCTGTAATAGACGAAGTCCATGTTCCCACCATTTTTTTTGCGGTTTCGCTTTGTCCATAGCTTGATATGCTACATGTAGTCAAGCATAATAAAGCGAAAATCACCATTCTGAAAAATCTCATAATTTCATGTTTTTTAGTTTTTAAATATGTCGTTTATTTGTTTGTGGTGAATCATTCCAAAATGGTACTCTCAAAATTGATTTTTTTGGAAATAAGTTGATTTTTTTGATCATACCATTTATTCCCAACAGGATTTGATTAACTTTGAAACCTATAAAAGTACATTCGATATGGCTCTCAATAAACTCCAAAAAACAATCGTATTATCGATGCTGTTTAGCATCTTGTTTGCTTTGCATTCAAGTGGGCAGGATACGAAATATGTCCTTTCAGATACCGCTAAAGCATATATATATAAGGATTCCAGCAAGCTCCTTGCGAATCAGAGAAAGCTACCTCAAGCTATTGATTATGCTCAAAAAGCGATAGACATATACTCACAAACAGTTGGAGACACAACACCTTTTGTAGGCATAATGTATAATAACCTTGGCTATCTGTATCGGGTGCAACGAAAGCATGAAATAGCTATGCAACATTATGAAACTGCTCGAAATCTTTTGATAGCAACACATGGAAGAATTCATCCTAATGTTGGACTTGTTTATAATAATATAGGAATTGCATATCGGATTGAAGGAATTTACGATAAGGGACTGGAATACTCTTTAGAGGGTTTAAAAATATACCAAGCTGCCTACGGAGAAAAAGACCCGAGGACAACTACTCCATATAATAACATCGCTATTGTTTATCGCAAAAAAGGAGATTATATAAAAGCACTTCAGTATTTAGAAGAAGCGCTGGATATTGTTCTCAAAAGCAACTTAAAAAACGACCGGGAATTAATGTTCCGAAACTCCATTGGAGCAGTTCACCTCGAACGTGGAGACTTTAGTGCTGCCTTAGCGTCTTTTGAAAAAGCGCTGGATGGTGCAGTAAAAATGTTTGGAAGAGAAGATCGGCGACCTTTAATCATGATTGCCAACATTGGTGTTATTCATGGTAATCTTAGGGATTTTGATAAAGCATTAGCTGCTTTTAATGAGGCTTTGAATCTAAATATAAAGCTATTGGGAGAAGACCATCCAAGTTTGAGTCGGTATTATGACAACATAGGTTCTGTATACAGAAATTTAGAACAATACGATAAAGCGCTTGAATATTACCAAAAAGGACTTGACCTGCTGTTGAAAAGAATGGACGAGAACAATCCGGAATTAGCAGCTATTTATCTCAACATTGGGATTCTTTATAATCATAAAAAAGAGAAAGAAAAAGCGCTTGAGTACGTCAATAAACATATCAGATTACTTTCCACAAATACAGGACCTGAACACGATAAACTTGGAATAGGTTACGCTAATAAATCAACAATTTATTTTGATGAAAAAGAGTATGATCTTGCGCTTGAAAATATTGACTCCTCTATTTATATATTTCAAAAACGATTTGGAGACAAGCATTTTAAAACTGCTCATTCCTTTCATACTAAAGGTGCCATTTTTCATAAAAAAGGTATGTACCAGGATGCATTTGACTATTATCAAAAAGGCTTAAAAGGTCGTTTGTTTTTTTACAAAGATGGTCATCCGGACGTCATTAGTTCTTACATAAGTCTGGGTGATTTATTACAAGACCAAGGCTTCGACAAAGAGGCTATTTCTTATTATAATCTCGCTGTCGAAAGTATTGAGAATCTGCGTAAAACTTCAGGTTCACAGCTTGCAAAAGATTTTTATCAATCAAAAACGAATCCTGCTTATGAAGGAATAATTCAATCACTTTTAAATATTGGTAAAAAAAGTGGTAGTTATGATTTTTCACAAATATTCGATTATGCTGAAAAAAGTAAAGCCAATAATTTATTCAGATCATTGATAAATGCTAATGCAAAAGAAATTGCTAATATTCCAGAGTCCCTCCTCGATGAAGAACATGAAATCAATCTTGAATTAGCAGCATTAGAGAACCAACGTTTAAGCGATCTGGAAGAGCTAAAAAATGAAAATGATACCACGATATTAAATATCAATAACAAAATTTCTGTACTTAAAACTGACCTTAATACGCTAATAGAAAAATTTGAAACAGATTATCCGGATTATTATAAAACTAAATACAGCCTTTCTACTGTTAGCCTAAAGACATTGCAAGAACAGGTTTTGAATAATCATAAAAGTCTGATTGAATATGTAGTCGGAGACTCTAGTTTATACATTGTTCTGGTTAATTCTGACACCATACTTGTTCACACTGAATCGTTGGATGAATCATTAACAGAAATGGTTTATCAATTTCGAAATAGCCTTACTAAATACCATACGTCTGAAAATTCACCAAATACAGTATTAAGACAAACCACTAAACAATATGTGGATTATGGTCAAAAGCTTTATCAACTTCTTATTGCTCCTGTTAAAGATCATATAAAATCAAATCTTATTATTGTACCTGATAATGTGCTGAGTTATTTACCCTTTGAATTACTACTTAGTACTCCACCAACAAAACTAAATGCTTTTCACGACTACCCCTATCTACTAAAAGATCATTTGGTTAGCTATTCCTATTCGTCAACTTTATTACACGAACTGGTCAAGAGTAAACCTAAAAAAGTGGCGAGCAATATGTTTTTAGGAATGGCTCCTTTTTCTAGATCTTCTACTCAAAGCTTAGTCAACCCTTCAAATAAATTTAACATTAGTACTCAAAGAAACGACAGTTTAAATATCTTAAAATATAGCGGACAGGAAGTAAGTGCTATTGCAAAACTTTTCTCGGGTGATTACTATACTGGAACAAAGGCTAGCAAAGAAACATTCATAAAAGAAGCTAATAAATATCGCATCATTCATTTATCTACTCATGGGGTCATCAATGACAAAGTTGGAGACTATACATTCCTGGCTTTTTCAGATACCGAGACAACAACATCGTTTCAAAAATTATTAGTACGAGACATTTATAATCTTTCCCTGAATGCAGACCTTGTCGTTCTAAGTGCATGCAATACTGGCTTAGGAAAAATACAGGAAGGAGAAGGCGTAATCAGTCTGGCCCGAGCTTTCAAATATGCTGGTGCGAAAAGCATTGTCTCTTCTCTTTGGAGTGTTGATGATAAAAGTACAAGTATAGTACTGAATAGCTTTTACCAACATTTACTAAACAAGAAAACAAAAAACCAATCAGAAGTAAAAACAAAAGATCAGGCCTTACGAGATGCTAAGCTGGATTTCATCAACTCTAATAAGAATCTGGATGCACATCCTTATTTTTGGGGAGCATTTATTGGTCTTGGCAATATGCAACCTATTCAAAACTGATGTCCTTGATTCATCAATTCCGTTTTAAGTTTTTTTGCTGAAGCCTGGTAGGTGTGCCTTTCTGAACCTACTATTTTATTGAGTAAAACGGAGGTTTGTTTATTGCTTTTTGGCAGTAATGACACTTGACAAATCAATAACTCCATTTCGTATTTATCATTAAAGAAGCCATCTCCTTCGCTCAGTAATTGTTCATAAATTCTAATAGAGTCCGAATATTTCATGCGTTGAAAATAACTTTTTGCATGAAGATGTAATACATCTTCATAATACAAATAGGAATCAGGAAGTTCTGTCATTAAACGATCTAATTGATTATAGTTTTTTTCTTTTCAGCTGAAGTCTGGCGAACCGCACCCCAATGTTTTTCTAGTAA
>CAYXQH010000161.1:0-10458 GCA_964467425.1 uncultured Saprospiraceae bacterium | reverse complement strand
TTCGGTGTTCGGTGTTCGGTGTTCGGTTTAAGAAACAACTTTTAGATTGGGTTCTTTAACACTACAAGCCTGAATATATTCGTCATATAATTGATGGCAGATAACTTTCCAATCGAATAGCTCACTAATCATTCTTTGCCCATTTTCGCCCATATCTGCTAAGCGTTTGGTCTGATATAGTTTCTCAAAAGCCAATAACTTCCTTGCGATATTTTCTGGAATATTCGGATCAATTAAAAGACCACATTCGTACTGATTGATATAATCCCATACATTGGTATGTCGACTGATTAAAACGGGGATTCCAGTGGCAGTCGCTTCCAGTACTGCAGCAGGAAAGCCTTCCATTCTTGAGGTATGTACAAAAACATCGAAGGTGGATATAATTTTAAATTTATCCTCTCCAAACTGGGCTCCATATAAAGTCAAATCATCTAGAACTCCAAGGTTCTGAGCGATACTTTTAAACTTAGGCATTTCTGCTCCATCTCCAATCAAATGCAATTCAGCAGTCCCACCCTGATCTTTAAATAATTTGTAGCCTTCCAATAAAAGATCCAGGCCTTTATGCTCCAATGCAATCCGTCCGCAGAATCCAAATATCATTTTGCTTTGATTTTCTTTTTTAGGGAAACGATGAATCAATGGTTGACCATTTGGGATTAAAGCTTTTCGTTGAACAGTCATGAGTGTATCAACATTATCGTATACTGATTTGCCAGTTGCAATCATGCAAGCAGCATTTCCCAGGAGTTGCTTTTCAAACAATTTAAAATAGATCTTTTTTTTCCATCCACTACGTCGAAGTGCGGCTGGGGCTAAAGCACCATGTGGTGTGTATACATAAGCAATGTTTTGTTTTTTAAGCATTTTACCGATATGAAAAAATTCCGGTATAAAGCTTCCATGCATATGTAAAACCGTATTCTGCGGCAGGCTTTTAATCGCTTTTTTCAATCCAGCATGCAAAGTCATCTTATTGGAAATCATCTGAAATAATTCCGTTCTAAAACTCCTATCTGGATAGTTATGTTCCGGACTTTTTGTAATACCCCATAACTTCACATCAAAACCCAACTGGTGCTGAGTCGTGACCATTTCAAAGACTAATTTATTGACGCCGTTCATCCGGTCAGGATTAGCTTTACCGAGTACCAAGTGAATGATTTTCATAATATTTTTTAGTTTTCCAAAGTGATATAATATACACCAGTTGCGTAATTAATTGGGTGATAAATAATCCAGCAAGTACACCGTAAATCCCCCAATTTGTAATCATCAATGAAGCGGAAAGCACACTAAATAATGCACCTATCAAATAAGCAATAAATATCGGTCTCGTCATTTCGAGTGTCCTTAAAGCAAAGCGAAGTGGATATCCTATGTAGACCAAGAGATAAATAATACAGAAACAGATCAGGATATAACTTTGAGCACTATATTCGGCGCCATATAAAAGGCCTAAAATATTCGGTGAAAAAATGGATATAAAAATGAGTATTGCCATCACTACCCAGCCTATCTGAATACTGATAGTTCGTAGAAAATCATATAGTTTTTTCTTTCCTCCTTCTTTATATGCTTTTGCGGCATTAATAGGAACAATATTTTCCATAGCCAGAAAAATAACATGCGTAAGACCTATTACATTTTGGGCAATTCGCACAGCTCCAACCGCAGCAGTTCCTAGTATTCCACCGGCGCAGATGATAAAGAAATTTCCACAGAGCCATTGTGCTGCAACTGTCCCCAATAGCCATTTTGAGAAATCATAATGTCTAGATAAAACTTTAACTAATGGTTGAGTTTTGAACGTTGGAGTAATCGTTTTTAAATAACCGATAATACAAACAATCAAATAGGTAAAAGCAACTAATAGAAATACATTGGATAAGTTGAGCAGGCTAAAACTATATAATAAAAAGATCCCTCCTATTTGTACCACCGCCAATATTCCATCGGTAATTAATGGAGCAATTAAATCATTTTTGAGAAAGAAATATTTTCTATAAAAATCGTAAGCTAAAATCAATGCGGTAGAGATTGAAAGACCTAAAATGATATTGAAATCCAGGTTAGAAAAAATTTCTACTTGAGACAAGAGTGTCATTCCAATAATAGTCAAAAAGCAAATCAAGAGGCTCGATAAAAGTTGAAGTCCATGCAAAGCTCCAAGGTACTTTTTAGAAGCATCCGCTTCCATTTTAGGCTCCAATGACTGTAAAGGTTTGGTTATCAGGGCTTGTGTTACACTTAAACCAAATAAAACAACCATCCACAACAGTACAAAATGACCATATTCATTCAAACCTAAGAATCGAGTTAGCAAAATTCCTGTTAAGAAATTGGTCCCACTAACTAAACCTTGGTCGATGAGGACCAGTCCGCTGCTTTGAATTTTTTTAAAAAAATTGTTCAACTTTCTCATAATTAACATCCATTGAAAACCATGTAAATATTTTTAAGATTATAGGACTCTACAAAGTCTTTGCATTTATTAAGTTTTTTTACGCGCGAAACGCCTTTTCTAAATACAAAGAAGTTGAAGTCACTTATCATCATGGCTGCAGCTGCATCTACTTTTTTAGAAATGCTATCGGTATCGATTAAAACTACATCGTAGTTCTTTTTCATTTCTTTTAAAAAATTAGCAGTGCTCGGTGAAAAAAGTTGAGTAGAGGTTAATTGTTGATTGTCTCCAGTAAGGAAGACATAATCAAGGTTTTTATTTTGCGTTTTAGAATGAATCATTAGCTCTTGAAGGGATTTATTTTTTCTCCCTAGAAACCAAAAAAACTTTCTAGTCCAATATATTTTATCTACAATAAAATTGATTGTATTCTTAAAGAATTGGTAG
The DNA here is from genome assembly GCA_964467425.1 of uncultured Saprospiraceae bacterium. Taxonomy (GTDB): domain Bacteria; phylum Bacteroidota; class Bacteroidia; order Chitinophagales; family Saprospiraceae; genus JAHDHW01. The sequence continues at coordinate 7,601 of CAYXQH010000161.1, read as the reverse complement.
GTTTTCTTTAGAGCCTTACTACCTGTAGAGTTGAGTAATTCTGTAGCCCAGGAATCTTTGGATTGACCGACACCATTAAATTTTATATCAATGAGTAAAACGCGTTTACCATAATCTGCTAATAGCGTTCCTAATTCTTTCGTTACAAAAGTTTTCCCTTCATTTTCAGAAATAGAGGAAAAAGTGATCATTTTATTTCCTTCAAAAGCGCCGATGTTTAATACGTTAGAATATAAATTGAGTAATATTTCCCGATTCATTTCTTTCCCATTATGCTTTTTCACACTACCAATAAATGGAAACTCAAACTTATCTTTTAGCTCATAAACAGAGGAAACAGTTCTAAAGAAAAAGTTTAATAAGTAAATTAAGACCAAGGCAATTACTAAAGCCGCAAACACTGCGACGCCTTTGATCAAAGAAGTATTTGGAGAGGATGGTTTTTTAGGTAAAATGGCATAATCAACCACTTCATGAAGTGAGTGCTCAGATGAATGCACGATATCCAATTCTAACTTCTTTTTATTCAGATAATTGAAGGTTTCTTCCTTTAGTAAAAAATCTCGTTCTAATTGTGCAAGATTTCTTTCTTTATCCGGGTAAGATTCAAATTTCTGTTGAATCCCCTGAATCAAGGCAGTAATTTCATTTCTTTGTTCTTCAATATTGATGAGTTTTTTCTCAATACTCTGAATGATGAAAGTTTTTAATTCAGAAATCTGCCTATTGAGTGTTTGCATTTCCTGACTAGATTCCGGATATTTTTCGGACTGCTTAAATTTTTGAATCTCCATTTTTTTAAGATCCAAAAAAGTCATCTGAAAAACGTCATCTTTTACCATTTCAAAATCAGGAGAAAAGCCACTTAATTTTCTATCGGTTTGTAAAAATTCATAAACATTATTCAGCTCAATTTCTTTAAGATTCAATGCTAATTTATTGACATCAAACTGATTAAGCTGTCTCAGAATTGCATCTGTTTCCTGAGTCGCGTTTATTATATTATTTTTCTTCCGAAAGGCTGAAAGTTTTATGCTTGCTGATTTCATCTCTGTGCCAAGGCTATCGAGCTGACCATCAATAAATTGAGATACTTTACCCGCTTTTAATAGCTTTCGCTCACCAACCGTTTCGATATAAGTGTCTAATAAAGTATTGAGGAAATCAACCGCTTTATGAGGATTCTCATGCTTATAATGTAATTTTACAATATAAACTTCCTTATCAACCGGGCTTACAAAAAAGTTGCTGTTATTGATATCCTTGACTAAGGTTTTAAGATCATTAATCTGAAAGGAGAACTTGTCCCCTTCTTTAAGTGCGGTTGGATTTTTCTTTAGAAAATCTTTATTTTTTCGAATTCTATAGGAGACTGTAGTGCTATCTGTATACGCTTTATTAAACCTTAAGGAGTGGGAATATTTTGTCATCGCTTCATCCTTATATATTCGAAACTTTCCAGTCCCGACATATTTTAAATAGTAAGGATGGTCGTAGGCAACAGTATCCAATGCTTTGTAATCAATAATAAAAGGAGACTCTTTGTAGAGGTCCGTTTTTTGATTTTCAGTGATACTTCGATAGGTTATATCGAAATCCAGTTTTTTTAATGTTTTTAATTGAAGGGATTTTGTTTTAAAAACTTCCACTTCCGTTAGGAAATTACTTCCTTTTGCAGCAGAAGCCTTTTCATCAAACAACTCAAATTCTTTAACACCATGACTTCGGTTGTCTAATTTTATTTTAGCACCGACTTCATAAATAGGCATCATATATTTTAATGCATAGGTTGCAGCAAGGTAGCCCAGGACCATCATGGTGATGATCAAGGGAAGCCCTTTAAATACAGGCAGAATAAATAACCTAAACTCTTTAAATAAATTCATCTATTTTACAAAAGTTGAAAAGACTAGCGCCGCTCCTGTAATAACACTTAAAACAGGAATCACCCGATTAGTCGTAATATCTCTAGCTTTTTTATGGGTCGGAGGTATATAAACAATATCTCCAGGTTTGATGGAGGCATTTTGTTTGTCGAGCGATTGAAGTGTCGAGAAATTAATAGGAAACTTTATTTTTTTCCCATCTACATCTCTTATGAGTTGGATATCGTTGAGTTTCGCGTATTTAGTATAACCTTCAGTCTGTCCAAGGAGTTCTACCAGGGTCAATTCTTCATTATCTAGTTGGTATTTCCCTGGTTTATTTACTTCTCCCAAAACGGTCACGAAGTGGTTAATCACCCTAACATTGATGACGGGATTTTGGATATGTTTTGCGTAAAGCTCTTCTAAAAAGTAAGCGGCTTCCCGAACGTTATAGCCTTTTAGGTTGGTTCGTCCGATCTTTGGAAGATTTACTTCCCCTTGCTTATCCAACATTACCCATCTTCCGGTCGTTTCGTGGGATGTGTATGGGCTATTGATAGACCCTATACTTAACTCGGTATGTCCCCAAATACTGATGGTTATTTTATCACCAGGTGCTAATTTAGGTTCCTCCGGGTTCATGAGGACAAACTCCGTCATTTTCTGAGCTGGAATTAAATCAGACTCAAAAACAGCAGGTGTTTTACACGACGATATAAAAAATATACTGACGAGAAAGAATAGAAAAATACCATTAGAATTAGCACAATTCACCATTGGAAGGCTCATTTAAGGATTAATATTTGTTCGTAAAGCACCAGTTTTGCTAGACTTTTATTGCATTTCTACAACATGTTAGCAACTTTTGTAATACAAACAATGTACCGAAAAAACTTACCTAAGGTTTTAGGTAAATCGAATGATTTGTGGAGATAATTATATGACTTGAAATTAATCTATAATGAAGCCAAAAATATTTAAAAAACTACTAAAATCGTTAATTGACTGTTAAAAAGGAATCTTATATTTGAGCTTAGTTAAAAACAGTCTGTTTAAGCAAGCGAACTGTTCTAAAAATAATTTTGGGGAAAATATCAAGGTGAACTAGAGAATTAAACATAAAACACGAAAATAGTAAACCCAAATGAATGGAGTAATCCCCAAATTCTCCAAATGGGTATGGATATTTATTGTAAGTTTCGTCTTTACTGTAAATAGCCCTGCTCAAAGTGATACAATAACAACCAATTCCTTAGAAGTCATAGATAGAGAAAATATTCTTTCTACCTATAAAGGATTATTTATTCTTCATGATGAAGCCCACTACTCTATTAGTGAAATCAGTGATTCTTCCTTCCAGCATCATTTCTTAGCGTTTAATTCCAATTATATCATTCAAAAAGGACAAAACTATTGGTTGAAATTTTCTTTTATTAATAAAACCAAAAATGACCTTCACCAGGAACAATATCATCTAGCTTTCAAGGCCCCTTATACCTATGAAACATTTGAATTATTTTATAAAGAAAACACTAACGAAGCATTTAAATTAATAGAAGGAGGTGCGTTTTCAAAAGAGTGGTTTCAACGAAAAAATGAACATCCAGATTGGTTTGACAAAAGTGATATCATTGATTTACCAATTACGAAAAATAAAATTTCCACCTATTATATCCATATAAAATCTAAAGTAGATATTCCATTTGAGTCAGTAAAACTTATTCTTTATAATCATGTTGATTTTAAGGAAAAGAACAAGGGAAAAAGCGAATTGTTTTATACGTTTAACGGGGTTGTATTGATGGTCATCGTCTTTGCAATTGGAATGTTTTTTTTCACTTTTGACATATCCTTTTTATATTTTTCTTTTAGCTTATTATTCACGTTGATAGCTACTCTATCTACTTTTCATATAATTCCTCCATCCCTACTTGATTCTATTACCAACTATCCTGAATATGAGCTTTCTTTACGATTGGGTACTTATTTTGCATCTGCATCTTTTTTCATGATGTTATCCAGCTTTCTAAATCTCAAACAACTTCATCCCGCTTGGAATACTATTTTTCGGCTAATAGCTCTCTCCTATTTATTACTTTTATTTTATGAAATATATTTAATCATAGAAGGGGCTACATTCCCTTATGTTTGGCATGATGCCCAAGAATACAGATTTTCCTCCTTTACTGTTGCCATCGCTATTATCTTTACTTTCTTTTTACCGAAGCTAATAAAGATGAAATTAAAAAGTAAATACTTTCTCTTAGCTGGCTTTGCTTCTTTAATAATTGCACATGTTATTATAGAACTATCAAAGACAATTTATAACACCCCTTCGAATGAAAGTTATCCGATATTTATGGTTTTTGGCTTTATCTACCTGATATGCTTTACTTTAGGGTTTGCTTACCGTATGAAAGAAAATGAGATTGAAAAAAGTCGAAAAATTTTAGAACTCCAAAAAATAGAAAGTGAGCAACAAAAAATAAAATTGGAAAAGAAAAGGTTGGAAGAAATCAATGCATTAAAAACTAAATTATATACCAATATTTCCCATGAATTCAGAACGCCATTGACTGTAATACAAGGGATGAATGGAGAAATCAGAGGCAATAAAGAAATAAAGAAGACCATCCATCGAAATGCCCAACAGCTGCTTGATTTTGTAAATGAGCTATTGTCCTTGTCTAAATTAGAATCTGAAAGATACAAGCCTGAATTGATCCAAATGGATGTAATTGGTTTTCTGTCAGAAATTAACGATTCATTTCAAGTATTGGCTAAAGGAAAAAATATTTCTTTAACTTTTGAAACTTCCATAACTCAATTGCTGATGGATATGGATCCTCAAATGTTTCAAAAGATCATCACAAACCTTTTAAACAATGCCCTAAAGTATACAGAGGAAGGAGGTAATATTTCTATGAAAGCATCGAGCAGGAATGAACAATTGAAAATAGAAATTATTGATACGGGTATTGGAATTTCACCAGAGAGTACATCATTTATTTTTGAACGTTTTTATCAGGAGAATCAATCCTATTTAAAGGAAGAAGGTATTGGTGTCGGACTTTCACTGGTAAAAGAATTCACTCAATTACTGGAAGGTAAAATCAAGGTTGAAAGTAAAAAAGGTGAAGGTAGTATCTTTACACTCTTGTTTCCTATAAAACAAAATGCAGCACTACAAGATGTCCAAACGATTAAAAATCCTGATGCTATCCTCCATCAGAAATCGTCTTTACTTGGAGTCAAGTCTTATACATCTGAAAAACCCATTGTTTTAATCGTAGAAGATAATAAGGATGTTTGCAAATATCTGCAAATGTGTCTGGCAGACCAATATTCCTTGCATTTTACATTTAATGGAAAGGAAGGATTAGATAAGGCTTTTGAAATAAGTCCAGACTTTATAATAAGTGATATTATGATGCCGGAGATGGACGGATATGAATTGTGTGAAAAGCTAAAAAAAGATAAAAGAACCAGCCATATTCCTATTATAATATTAACGGCAAGAGCAGATGATGCTTCCCGTATCTCCGGATTAAGGAAAGGAATAGATGCTTACCTAATGAAGCCATTTAGCAAAGAAGAACTCAACATTAGGATTCAAAAAATATTAGAACGGCGAAAGCATCTTCAAGCTTACTATACTTCAGATATACAAGAAACAGAGCCCATCCCAGAATATAACCAGGAAGATGATTTTATAAAAGAACTCAATGAAGTCATTTTATCCAACCTTACTAATGAACAATTCGGCCAAGAAGAATTATTTCGAAAAATAGGTATGAGTAAATCCAACCTCCATAGAAAATTAAAATCCCTTACCGGGAAATCCATCGGAAGGTATGTTCGTTCTATCCGCTTGACAAAGGCAAAAGAATTACTGGAATCCACTAATATGTCGGTATCTCAGACCGGTTTTGAAGTAGGATTCAATGACCTCTCGTATTTTACGCGCTCGTTTAAAGAAGAATTTGGTTTCACACCGAGCAAAACTCCCAAGTAATTCATATTCAACATTTTATACATTGTTTATTTCAAAAAATATCAAATTTTGAAACTATAGTTCAATTTCTTGGCACAAGAAGTCAAGTGGATAGTTGATATAATAGTCACTTTTGAGGGGAGTTTTTACCCCAAAAAAACGAAACAAACTTATTTAATAATTTCTAGATTTTACGCTAAATAATTTCGCACTCAACTGAATTATTTTAGAAAAGTCTATTACAATCCTTCAAATGAAAACAAGCCTAATCTTTCAAATTATTTTCCTCTTTTTTATTACCTCTTTACATGCAACTACCTGGAATGGAAGCGTAGATAGCAATTGGAGTAACCCCAGCAATTGGGATGGAGGCGTTTTACCCGGAGCTTTAGATGGTGTATTTATTTTAGACAAACCCAATCAGCCAACATTAGACATAAATGCAAATGTCTTGATCGTTAATGTTTTTGGAGATGCAACATTGACCATAAATGCTGGAACAACGCTAAATATAGATGCTTCTGGCACGAGTTCTCATGGATTTGCAAATAATGGAACTGTTATTAACAACGGAACTATAACTATCCTGCATAATCAAGTCAATCGGATTCCTTTAGCAATAAATATTGGTCAAACGTTTACTAATAATGGTACCCTTGAAATTAATAGTACTGCGGATATTGACGCTATCAATCTTCAAAATGGTTCTACATTGGCTAATACAGGAACAATCACCATAACGAATTCCAGCTATACTCGAATCTACTCATGGGGAGGGACGATAACAAATAGCACAACTGGAACTATAACAGGATCGAATTGCGGGATAAAAATTGAAAACACCACTCAATTCGATAATGATGGTATTCTTGAACTTGATTTAGATGATGGATCAAATAATGGATTTGAAATATTCAGTCAAAGTACTTTTAATAATAATGCTGATGGGACCTTTGAAGTATATAATGCAAACAGAGGTATTTACTTGTTGACAGGATTCTGTAATAACTACGGAGATATGGATATTCATGATAACACTACTGGTATTGCAAACGCATCGAGCAGTGTTACTATTAATTATGAGACAATGACCTTTGATGATATAGATGAAATAGCAATATCCAATAATTCTGCTGCTACAGGTGCAGGCTTTCGAAACTCAGGTGGAGCAACGATCACCATCGGTAATTGTACTGAAAATAAAGTAAGCTCTCCTAATTCAGGAGTTACCATCAATGAAGGAACCATCGAACTGCTTGCTAACAATCCAGAATATGTTGGTGGGGATATTTCAGGCTCTGGTACTTTTAGAAATGAGGTTTCTGGTACAGTCAAAGGAACAATTTATTTTACTGTTAGCGGAACCAACAATAAAGGTAACCTAGAACCCGGAAACTCTCCTGGAATAATGAGTTCCAATTTTACAGGATTCTTTCTTCAACCATCCCATACTTTGGAGATAGAAGTTGCAGGTACTGGAGGTGCTGGAACAGCTACAGGACATGACCAACTAAGTTCTACTGGCGGGCCTATAAATGCGAATGGAACCTTAAACGTTACTTTAATTAGCGGCTTTACACCAGTATTAGGCAACTCGTTTATTATAGCGGAGGGAGCTGTGATCAATGGTACTTTTTCTACCGTAAACTTTCCAGCTGCTCCAGCAAATACACAATGGGTAATTGAATACAATGCAACGGACATAACCATTTTATTAGAATCTACTGTACCAGTGGAGC
>CAYXQH010000160.1:0-10588 GCA_964467425.1 uncultured Saprospiraceae bacterium | reverse complement strand
ACTCAATCACTCAATCACTCAATCACTCAATCACTCAATCACTCAATCACTCAATGCTTACTCATTCTCCTCTACGATTCTCATGTTTTCTGTTTTTCGTTTGAGGTAGAAATACATTTCGGTTTGTGCTCGCACTGAGATATCTGAAGTATTTTCACGATACTGATCCGACAGCTCTCCATCAAGTATTCTCGCTTTTACATTATCACGTAATTGAATATCCATATAATCCAACACCTCCTTTCGGATATCTGGATCATAAATCGGAAAGGCTGTTTCGATACGATAGCTGAGGTTTCTGGTCATCCAGTCTGCCGAAGAAAGATAGAGGTCTTTCTTTCCATTATTGTGAAAAATAAAGATTCTGGAATGTTCTAAAAAGCGATCCACTATACTATAAGCTTCGATGTTTTCGCTAAGCCCTTTTTCACCAGGGATCAAAGAACAAATGCCTCGGATTACCAATTGGATTTTTACACCAGCATTATGCGCTTCATATAGTTTTAAGATCATTGCCCGATCCTGAAGTGAATTCATTTTTAAAATGATCCGTGCTTCTTTCCCTTTCTTAGCGGCTTCAATTTCTCGGTCTATAAAATCTGCTAATGTGCTTCGTAAATTAAATTGCCCAACCAAAAGATGTTTAAAGTCCTGGGTAGGTACTTTTACTGTTTCTAAAAATGAAAACACCCGAGCGACTTCTTTTGTGAGCCGGGTGTCAACCGTAAACAAACCTAGATCACTATATACTTTTGCTGTTCCTTCATGAAAATTTCCGGTACTAAGGAAGGAATAGAGTTTTCGTTTCCCTTTTTCTATTCTGGTAATCAAACCAATTTTAGAGTGTACTTTTACCCCAGGAAAAGAATAGTGTACACTGACACCTGCTTTTTCTAGTTTCTTTCCCCATACTAGATTGGCTTCTTCATCAAAACGAGCTTTTACTTCCACAAAAACGGATACTTGCTTTCCTGCTTTAACAGCATCCATCAAGGCATTCATTATTCTCGATTTTTTAGCAACCCGATACTGAACAAGTTTTATATGTGTCACATCGGGGTCTAAAGCTGCCACTTCAAAAAAGCGAATAACAGATTCATAAGAATGAAAAGGAACATGAATCATTCGGTCTTTCTCCGTTATCGTTTGAAAAATATCCGGGCTATCTTCCAATGGTTCATATTTCATTGGAGGAAGTGGCGTATTCTGCAAGTGCGTTTTTCCGAAGGTTGGAAATTTAAAAAAATCAAAATTATTGTGATACCTACCTTCCGGAAGTAGATCAAAGGCTTCCAGTTCAAACGCTTCCTTTAAAAAATCGAGCAAGTGTTCTGGAATTTCACGGTCATAAACAAAACGGGAAGCAGGTCCGACATTTCGTTTATTCAAACTTTTACTGATTTTAGAAATTAAATCTCCTGAAAACTCATCGTCGATATATAACTCTGCATCTCTGGATAATTTGATAGAATACATGCCTTTGATGTCATAGCCGGGAAACAACCAACGTGCGGTATAACGAACCACATCATCAAGCATGATAATAGAATGGACCCCATCCACCTTCGGGAGTTCAATAAATCGAGGTAAATGATCAGAAGGCACTTTTACAATTGCATAGTTTATCTTATCCTCTTTTTTGTCTTTTGGATGTAGAATAACAGATAGATAAAGTGCCGCATTATTGAGGAAGGGTCTGATTTTATTTTTTACTAGTAATACGGGTTGTACAAAGGGGAGGAGGTTACTTTGAAAATAAGACTCGATAAATTCCTTTTGATCCTCATCCAATTGCTCTTCTCTTGTAATCGTTCTTATCCCTTGTTTTTTTAACTGAGGAATAATTTGTTTTTTAAAAATTTCAGAATATTCTTCTTGTTGTGTATTGATGATATCCAAGAGATTCTTCATGACCGCTTTCGGATCGTATTCAATCTTTCGCTTTGTTTTTTTACCAACCCGCAAAAGATTTCTGAGATTGGCTACCCGAACTCTGAAAAACTCATCTAAATTAGAAGAATAAATGGCCATGAATTTGATCCGCTCTAAAAGCGGGACACTAGGGTCTTTTGCTTCCTGCAAAACCCTGTAATTAAACGTAAGCCAACTTATATCTCGATGCATGTAAGGCATCGTCTCATCTGTGATTTTCATAAATGTTGATACTAAACTGCTGCAAATTTTATTGCCGAATGATCCCAATTAGGGGCATTTAAAATAGCTGGGATTAATTGTTCTGGTGTTTCAATGATTGTCCAAATGTCTCGATGTTCCTGTCGCATAAATTGCTCATCGATGCATTTTTCCAGCATTTCAATTAAAGGATCATAGAAGCCCTCTAAATTTAAAATAATAATTGGTTTTATAAAAACGCCCAATCGCTTTAGAGTGATAACTTCCAACAACTCCTCCAGTGTGCCACATCCTCCCGGTAACGCAATTAATGCATCAACGTTTTCTAAAAACTTTTGTTTGCGTTCATGCATGTCTTTCGTGAGGATTAAGGAAGTGATCCCTGTATGTTGCCATTCTACCTCATGCATGAAGGAAGGCATAATCCCTATGATTTGTCCTTTATTCTCCAAAACAGTATCTGCCAATTTACCCATCAGACCAACAGCACCACCTCCATAAACAACCGTTGTATTGTTTTGAACCAATACTTCAGCAATCTGTTTGGTAGCCTCAAAATATTTAGGAGCTACTTTCGCACTAGAGGCACAATAGACGGTTACTTTTTTTATTTTATTCATGCATTTTTGTTTTCTAATTTTGGGGATTGCAAAATAAACAAATCATTGTAAAATGTAAGCTTTAAGCATCCAGGTTTTAGTTTTTGATTGAAAAAACTTAGCATTAAATACATATGTTTAGCTATTTTTGTGAAAAATAAACAGTCTATGATTCAAGTTTTCGTTACAGGGGGTACTTTTGATAAAGAGTATAATTTTATCACGGGAGAGCTTTATTTTAAGGATACACACTTAAAAGAGATGTTTGAACGTGGAAGATCTACGATCGATGTCGATATTAAAACCCTGATGATGATTGACAGCCTTGAAATGACAGAAGAAGATCGGAATATCGTCATTCATAATTGTCGAAAGTCGAACTATAAAAGTATTGTTATTACACATGGAACAGATCGGATGGTTTCTACAGCAAAAGAACTAGCGGCATCGAATATAGAAAATAAAACAATCATCCTTACCGGAGCTATGGTTCCATATGCATTTGGTACATCTTCGGATGGGTTTTTTAATTTGGGAAGTGCTATGGCCTTTTCTCAAACCCTCCCGCCTGGTGTTTATGTGGTCATGAATGGACGTTATTTTGATTGGGATAATGTCAAGAAAAATAGACGTACCGGTAATTTTGAAGAACTACAAGAAGCCTAAATCGGTATACGGTTCACTCAATCACTCAATCACTCAATCACTCAATCACTCAATCACTCATTCATCCATTCATTCAATCATTCATTCATTCAATCACTCTATCACTCATGACTTACCTTGGCCTATTATTTGAAATTTTAATCTTTGCTGCGGCGACCTATGGTTACCTGTTTACCAGAGGTATGTTTTCGTCTGATGACCCTACGGTGCGAAAAAAAGCGAATGATTTTAGAAAGAAAAATGGTTGGTGGCTTCGTCTTGCCTGCATATTAGTTATGGCATTGATGGCTGTTAATATTGCCCTTCATATACGAGATATTTTTGCCTGATTTGAAGCGCCCCATTAAACCCATTGGTTATTATTTCGAATTGGATGAAAAAGGCTGCTTGATCAATCCTGCCAAGTTTTCAAATATACCTGATAATCTCTTACCTATTGTTGAGCAAGTCAAAAAAGCTTATACTGATTATTTTCAAGAAAATTTACACAGCTTGTATCTGAGAGGAAGCCTGGTTCGGGGCACCTATCAAAAGGACGTTTCCGATGTCGATGTGATTGGATTAGTTTATACAAAAGATATCAAATGGAAACATGTGCCATTCGAACAAACTCTGCAGGAAAAACTTCAACGAGCGCTTGAAATGACTATTGATTTAGAGTTGATGATTTCCTCCTGTTCTTCGACACTTTATAAGGATTATCCAAAACTTGCGATGGTTTTAAAAACCCAATCTTGTTGCATTTGGGGAACGGATATAAAGGAAGAAATTCCGGATTTTAAATTAGATTCATCACTACTCATTCACCATCACTGGTTGAAAGAAGATATTATGCGTTTTTTAAAGAAAGAAATACGTATTGAAAAGGAGTATCAATCAATAATGAAAATGATGATTCGATGTGGTTTTGAATTGGTTTTTGAAAAAGAACAACAATTTACCTTGGATTTATACCCCGCTGTTAAAAGCTTTGGAAAATATTATCCTATTAAGAAAGAAGAAATGGAAAAGGTGCTATTTTATTTTCTAAATCCGGATCAAAATGAGCAGAAACAAGTCCATATTATAGAGGATTTTGGCAATTGGCTGGTTTCAAAAATAGAGAATGAGCTATTATAAGCCATATTCACTCAAAAATTGTCATCAGATAGCTTTTTCAGGGAATTAGATTACAAATAATTTTATTAATATTGCATAGATATTTTTTATCGAATATGTCCTAAAAACGCACAATCCGGTTATTGACCTAATTTTAAGCTTAATTATATGAATAAGTTCGCTTTTACTTTTGTACTTTTTTCAATTTTTTTCCTTGGAAATGGTGTCGCTCAAGAAGAGGAAAAATTCTACAATCCGCATTCTACCACTTCATTTAAGATTACTTTCGAACAAGATAATTGGTCTCAATTATTGGATTCTATGCGTCTCTATGGTAATGGTCTGCTGATTGGAAATATTGAAATTGATGGGTCGAAATATGAAGATGTTGGTGTTAGATGGAGAGGTAGTAAATCTTTTACTACAGGTGGTAATCATAATGCGCTCCAAATAGTGCTCAATTACATTGATAAAAACCAAAATCATAAAGGCTATAAAAAGTTGAAACTTTCAACCGCTTTACGTGATCCGAGCATGGTTCGAGAAGTTTTAGGTTTTCAAATCGCTAGAAAATATATGCCTGCACCGGAAGCAAATTATGCGAACGTTGATATTAATGGCAAATACTATGGTTTGTTTGTGAATATCGAAGCGGTGGATGGCACTTTTTTAACGAAGCATTTTGGAGGTGCAGGAGAAAATAGTTTTTTTAAATGTACACCTCAAAACACTAGAAACAAGTTTACACCTAAAGGCTGTAAGAAAAATTTATATGCTTCTTTAGAATTTGAGGAAAAAGCATCTTGTTATACGACTAATTTTGAGATCAAATCTGAAAGTGGCTGGGATGATCTAATCGAATTAACCGAAGTCCTGAATAAAGATATAAAAAACGTAGAATCAGTATTGAATGTTGATCGAACACTATGGATGCTTGCATTCAATAATGTACTCGTTAATCTGAGTAGCTACTCTGGCTACAATAGTCAAAACTATTATTTATACAAAGACGATAAAGGACAGTTTAATCCAATCATTTGGGATCTTAATTTAGCTTTTGGAAGTTTTAAAAGAGTAGGGGCAAAGTCTGATCTTACTCTTAAAGAATTGCAACGTTTAGATCCATTGCTTCACGTAGATAATGCTACCAAGCCATTAATTAACAAACTTTTAAGTGTTCCTATTTATAAAAAAATGTACCTTAACCATATTCGTACAATTGTGTACGATAACTTTGAAAACGGTTGGTATGAAAAAGAGGCCAAGCTATTACAATCTAAAATCAATAATGATTTAGTACGAGACCTTAATACACAATACAAAAATGCGGATTTTAGAAAGAGTCTGACGACGACGATTGGAAAAAGAAGTAAGATTCCGGGTATTGTAGAATTGATGTCTAAAAGAGCAAAATACCTCAAAAAGCATTCAGAAATCTCTATCTTCCCACCGGTTGTGGAGGAGATTATGGTAGCAGAACGAGAGAAATTCTCTAATGAAACTGTTAAAGATTTCAAAATATCAGCTAAAATTGAAAAACGGGCCAAGCGTGTGATGCTTTATTATCGTTACAAAAATGATGAGCCTTTTAAAGAGGTGTTTATGGCGGATGATGGAAAAAGTAATGATGGAAAAGCAGGAGATAAAGTTTTTGGAGTAACCATTAGCCCGGATGACAATCAAGATAAAATTGAATATTTTATACTCGCGGAAAATATTGCAGCAGCTGGATTCTCTCCAGCAAATTACATGTACGAGCCATATACCTCGTCTCTTGAAGAACTCAATAAATAATGAGTTGGAGCGAATAAAACGAAGACCCTGTTTTAAGAATTTCAACTCATTGATAGAAACATTATGACAATGATTAGAAATTCTATATTGCTTTTAATGCTCGTTCTGAGCAACATGCTTTCTGCACAAAGCATGTATGATGTACTTACTGTAAAAGAAGTCAAAGTCTATATTGATGATACCAACTGGTTAAGTACATTGGATTCACTAAAGCAATTAGGAAATGATGACCGTATACTTGCTAAGGTCAAACTGGACGGAGAAGAATATGATAGTGTAGGCATCCGGTTTAAAGGCAACTCTTCTTATTATAATGTTCGAAATCAGGAACTAACCAAACTACCTTTCAATATCAAGGCGGATTTCAAAAAGAAAAAACAGAAATTTGGTGGAAAATATAAATCACTAAAACTGTCGAATGTCTTTCGGGACCCTTCTTTTCTTAGAGAGGTTATGAGTTATGAAATCGCTGGAAATTATATGCCTACTCCAAGAGCTAACTATGTCAAGCTTTTTATAAATGATGAATTGATTGGTTTGTACAATAACTCTGAATCGGTTGATAAGACTTTTTTAAAAGAACATTTCGGTTATAAAAAAGGAACACTTTTAAAATGTGATCCCAATTGGAACGCTGTGGATTTGAGAGATTGCCCAAAAGGAGATAAAGCTTCTTTGCAATATCTAGGACAAGACTCCACTTGTTATTATAGTTTATATGAGTTGAAAACGGATGAAGGGTGGGGAGATTTAATTAAACTCACACAGGTCTTGAATGAAGATATTGATAAAATAGAATCGGTACTTAATGTAGATCAGATTCTTTGGATGCATGCTTTCAACTCTGTTTTGGTTAATCTGGATAGTTATTCCGGAAGACTTTGTCATAATTATTATTTATATAAAGATTCTTTTGGTCTTTTTCATCCGATCCTTTGGGATATGAATCTGTCTTTCGGAGGATTTCGTTATGATGGATTAGGGAAGCCGCTATCGAATGAGAAAATGGCAACGTTGAGTATGTTTAATCATTACAAACAGAAAAATGCTAAGCGACCACTCATTACCAATTTATTAAGAGAGAGTTTGTACCGAAAGATTTATGTTGCTCATGTAAAAACAATAGTCGAAGAACATTTTGCTAATAAAAAATATCTGGAGCGTGCAAGGATTATTCAGAATGCAATTGATTTTCATGTAAAGAATGATTCGAATAAATTGTATTCCTATGAAGGCTTTAAGCAGAATCTAAATGCCACCTCTTCTATTGGAAAATCAAAGATGATTGGGATTGAGGAATTGATGAAGCCAAGAACAGAATATTTGACCAAGCATCCGCTTTATACTCGAAAGACACCTGAAATTTCTAATGTGAAGTATATTGGTGAGACAGAAAAAAATCTGATAAAAGCGATGGTAAAAAATGCAGATACAGTTTATCTAGCCTATCGTTTTAAAAAACATGCGCCTTTCACAAAAGTCGAAATGATTAAGGATATTCAAAATGATGCCTTTAGTGTCAAGATTGATAAAATCGCAGGTACTGAATATTATATCATTGCAGAGAATGACAAGGCAGCTTCACTATCTCCAAAACGAGCCTCTTTTGAATTTCATGAGATAAAATAATCAATCACTACATTTGGCTTTTTGATTATTTTTTCAAAAATAGTTGTTACCTTTATTTAAATCAATTTTCGGTTTTGAATGAAAGTTGAAACAACTTCTACCTCTAAACACACCTATTAAATAGAATGACTGGGTCATTGAATCCGATTATTCGTCATTTCTGAATTCCATACGAAGAGTTTTTCTAGAAAAATCGTTCTTTTTTCACGAAGAATAAAAGAATAAGCGGGCAAAAAGAAGATTTAGAGCGCTTAAAGGATGCTGTTGAAGCGCTGGGAGAAGATTTTGATCGAACCCCTCATATAACCATTTTCTATCCTTAATTGAAGGTGAAAAGTGGTAATGTTTTTGTTTTATTATTATTTCGAATAATATTTATTTTGGTCTTTGTATCTTTATGAAACTATATGTTTCTAAAAACTGATTTTCAATGAATTACGGTCCCTTTGAACAGAAAAGTCTATTTTTTCTTGGTCTAATCTTATTACTTTCTTCTAACTTGTTTGCGCAGGATCCTGCTCGTCCAAATACTATTTTTGGAAAGGTTTTGTTCCTCGATCATTATAGTCCACAAGAAGGTTCTCTTACAAGTTTTGATAATATTTCTAATGGCTTTGAAGTAGGCTATTTAAAAAATATCTCTAAAAACTTCAATGCTGTCATTCCACTAAAAGTCGGTGTGATTCAACTCCCTGGTGAGATTAATAATCGTAGGTATGCTGGAGTAGACTTTGTTGGGCAATTCCAATATTATACTGATGCTAGCCGAATCATTCCTTATGGAATGTTAGGACTTGGTGGTGTTTCCGAAGATTTTAGCCGTTTAAATTTCCAGGTTCCAATAGGAGCAGGTCTTCATGTACGACTCGGTAAATATGCTTTTATTAATTTTCAGGCGGAATACCGTGTAGCCCTTGGAGTAGAAAATCGAAATAATATTCAATATGGACTTGGTCTTTCATTTATGCTCGGTGAGTTTGATGAGGATGTTTTACCACCTCCTTTCGAAGTTCCAGTCACTGCAGTCGATTCGATTCAAGATATGGATATGGACGGTGTGGTAGATGCAGAGGATAATTGCCCTGATGTGGCTGGAGTAGCAGCATTCAATGGATGCCCGGATACAGATAGTGATGGAATCTCTGATGAGAATGACGAATGCCCTCAAAAGTATGGACCAAAAGAAACCAACGGTTGCCCGGATTCTGATAAAGATGGTATAAAAGATAGTATAGATCAATGTCCAAATCAAGCTGGGACATTAGCAGATAATGGTTGTCCTCCTAAAGATTCAGATAATGATGGATTTATTGATCGTGATGATGAATGCCCAACGATAAAAGGAACATTGCGTGGTTGTCCAGACTCGGATGGTGACGGTATTGCTGATTCAAAAGACGATTGTCCAAACGCAAAAGGGGAGGGGCGATTTAATGGATGCCCGGATACGGATGGCGATGGCATTCCGGATTCGAGAGATAAATGTCCAAATTCTGCAGCACCAAATTCTCCATCTGGTTGCCCAACGGTAATCGCTAAAGAAGATAAGGCGGTGTTGGATTATGCATTGCAGGCTGTTCAGTTTGAAACAGGCAAATCAATTTTAAAAGAAGACTCTAAAATAGTACTGGATCAGGTGATTGATGTCCTAGGGCGCTATCCTGATTTTAGATTAGAAATAATTGGACATACCGATAATGTAGGTAAAGAAATAAATAATCTCCGCCTTTCTCAGCGACGAGCGAAAGCTTGCTATGATTATCTGCTGAGCAGAGGAATTTCTTCGACAATAATGAATTCAGGAGGCTTTGGAGAAGATAATCCAATCGCGCCGAATGATACCAAAGAAGGTCGTTCTAGAAATCGTAGAGTAGAGTTTATTTTGTCGCCGAGGTAAGCAGGATTGATTGATTGATTGATTGATTGATTGATTGATTGATTACTTGTTAAAGGTAGAGCTTCTCCAGGCGTGGAGCATCTTTTTACCTTTTTCCTTATCAACATACATGATATTTACAGAAAGCTCTTGCTTGTCAAATAATCGACAATACATCAGCAAATTCATGATTATTTTATTAGGGTAAGTGATTTTCATTTTGAATTTCTTGAATTCTAATTGATCAATAACTTCAGTAGACGAAGAGGTGTCAATTTCAATCCCTTCCATTTGTGTTATGAACGTTTCATATAAAATTTCATTCACTCCACGGACAGATTCCATATAGTCTCCATCAACCTCTACGTCAAAGGGTTGATAAGTAGAATCAAAATAATTCAGTTTATCACTTCTAAATGCAAAAATGGTTTTAGAATGATTGACTAATTCTTCATCATACGTCTTTTCAATTGCATCTATCCCTTTCTCCGCCATTTTTTCGGATTCCTCAGCGTTCAACATGTTGAACTCCTCAGGAATGTTAATCCGCCAGTTGAAGTCCTCATTGTAAAATTCTCGGTTGGAAATTGATTGACCAACACAACTTTGGAGGAGTATAAGTACTGCGGTTAGTAAATAGAGTTTTATCTTCATTGTTTATTTGTTATAAGTTTAAATAAAATTAGCAAGAACTTAGTAGAACAAATTAAAAAGTAATCAAGTTTATTAACTACCTTTCTACCTTTCTACCTTTCTACCTTTCTACCTTTCTACCTTTCTACCTTTCTACCTT
>CAYXQH010000159.1:2023-10664 GCA_964467425.1 uncultured Saprospiraceae bacterium | reverse complement strand
GGTGTAAATACTGAAGGGGACATTATTGGTCTTTCTCCTAATGATAGTGATGATCCGGATAATTGGAGCCACGCCTAAGCAGAGGTGATGGGTGATGGGTGATGGGTGATGGGTGATGGGTATCTATTTTGCATTCAATATTGGATATTCAAGATTCATTATTCAATACTTTTACATTTCTTTCCGTCTTTTTTAAAAATTGCTTGTCTTTATAGTAGAACATTCAAAAAACATACTTTGACATCAGCTAACTATATACAAGAATTAGTAACTCGGGTAAAGCAGCAAGATTTATTAGCTATGAAAATGCTTTATGAACAGTTAGCTAAAGAGATGTTAACAACAAGTTTTCGGATTACTAAAAACCTGGAAGATTCTGAAGACATACTACAGGAAGCTTTTTTAAAATCTTTTCAAGACATTAATTCACTCAAAGAACCAGCAAAATATGTGGGTTGGCTAAAACGTATCGTGATCAATAAGAGCCTAAATTCTATTAAAAAGAAAATACGATTCGATACGATTGAAAACATCCCCGAGCCACTAGAAGAAGACGACTCCAGCTGGTACGAAGATATTTCGTTTGAAAAGATTAGAGTACATATTCAGAAACTTCCAGAAGGGAGTCGTCAAATTTTTTCCCTGTATTTATTAGAAGGTTATAAACATAAAGAGATTGCGGAAATACTAAACATTTCAATATCTACCTCAAAAAGTCAATATCAATACGCATTAAAACTATTAAAAGAAATGCTTTCAAAATTTATAGTATGAATAATTTCGAAAAACACCTGAAGGCAAACAAGGAGAAACTAAACCTCGATAAAGTAAATCCTGAAATTTGGCTTTCTATCGAAAATGACGTTTTAAAAAAGAAGAACCGTAGAGGACGATATCATCTAAAACTATTGGGAGCTGTGGCTGCTGTTTTACTTTTATTAGTTATTGCGCTCAATGGTTTTTACAACAAGGAGAATCGAGATATTCATGCCCAATTGATTGAGTTGTATGATTTACAAGAGCATAATTTTACGCAAAAGATAAGTACTAAAAAAGCAAGGCTTGCAAAAGCAAAAATCCCAAAAGATCGGGAAGAAGATTTTCAATTATTATTGAATCAGCTCCAGTTTTTGGACGAGCAATACATTAACTACCTCAACTATATTGAAGTAAATGGTTATCAAGATTTTATTGGAAATCAAATTCTAACCTATTATAAAAGTAAAATAGAACTCCTAGATAAAATTCAATCGGAAATTAAAAAAATTGAACGTTATGAAAACAAATATGATGCAAATAGTCCAACCGTTGAGCTTAATCTTTAGTCTGTTTTTCGTAAGCATTTCCTGCTTACCTGCTCAAGTGCTTACCAAAACTTATGTCAATGAAATTAATGTTTCTGATGATGCCAGGATAAATGTACAAGGGCCCAGGAGTTTTGACATGGAAGGACACGGAACAATGTCATTTACGAATGAAGGTAACAACTATGTAGTGAAAGGCAAAAATTGGGAACCAATTATCGTTATTGATGGTGAGTTTCAGATTAATACCTGGGAAGAAAAAAAAGTTAAGCAAAGCATTGAAATAAAACTAGAAACTTCTGATCCTTCTGAAGGCCCCGAATTATTAGCAAAACTAAATCCTTTATTAAAAGAAAATGCCGCAGGCAGAGTAGATGTATCCTGTAATCTGAATATTCAAAAATTCTTATTAGCCAATGGTTTTTTCCGACGAGATCGATCTACTTTATATATGAAAGATGGAAGCAATTACGAAATTAAGAAATTAGAAATTGCAGCCACCCTTTATGTTCCAAAAACGAACTTCCTGGAATTAAACGTAATCCACATGATTACAAACTTAGGAGATCACACAGGAAAAGTCAAAGCTCATATCAGTATGGGCATATTAAATACTGGAAACTTGAATGATCTGGAAGCTGATTTAATATTTTCTACAGCCAATTTAAAAGAGGTGAACAAAATTAGTATTGACTCCAAAAGCAGCACCTTTAATATCAAACAAGCAGCAACATTAAAAGGCAGATCGGAGTTTTCAAAATTCATCTTAGGTAAGATAGGACAATTGGAATTGAGTTACTCTGGAAATGATCAATTTTCGATTAAAGAAGTCAAGGATTTTAAAGTTCCTGAGTCCACTTTTTCGAATTACAATATTACAACACTCTTAAACTCCTTAGAAATTAATGCAAAGAGTGGTGATGTTTTGGTAGGTACTATCAAAGAGGGATTTGATCATATTTCACTAACCAATACCTTTAGCACCATTAATCTTGGAGTAGAGCACACAAAAAATTATATCATTAAGGCACATGATAATATTTTCACCAGCTATGATTACCCGGACGGTTTGCTGACTCAAAAAGGGGATAAAAAAACAAGAAGTGTTTTTTTAATGGGAGATCAATCCAAAGCAGGGATCATCAAAATCAAATGTGAAAGTTGCAAAGTCTTTTTTGATTATTAGATTTACTACCTTCGCTATATAACAAAGTAGATCATCCATCATGCCATCGATTTATATTCCTGAGGTCGTTCAAATAATTCAACAAAACTATGGGGCTTTACTTTTTGAATATGATTGGCCTATTAAAAATCGTTTCGAAAAAATGGCGGATAAACTTTGGGAAGCATTTCAAGATAAAAAAGAGTTCGCCTGCAAAGAAATCAACAATTACCATCCTGACTATTTAAGTAAAAGTCCCGCATTCCTTTTTGAAGTAAATCTGACTTTAGAAGATATTCGAACAACCATTGCCTGTGAGCATAGTTTCAAGTCCTGGGAAGAAGTGGAAGTTTTGAGTGAGCAACAATTAGATCAAGAATTTGAAAAAGCCGTTGACACTTTACTTGCTGGAGATATAGAAGGATTAAAAAACCAACTAGATAGAAATCCAACATTACTTTCACAAACCTCTTCTTATCCACATCATGCTACCCTGCTCCATTATGCTGGTAGTAATGGTGTAGAATTTTATCGCCAACAGGTTCCGTTAAATCTTCCGGAGATTACTCGTTTTCTACTAGCAGCCGGCGCAGATAAAACGGCAAAGATGAATGTGTACGGCGGTCAATTTGATACGCTTGCAATGCTGACGACCAGTGCGCATCCTTATAAGGCAGGAATAGCAGAAGAGATGAAAGCCATTTTAGCAACAGAATAAAAAATAGTCTATTATAATTTTGTAAACTGCAAGCTTTTCAACAATCCAGCTCTTTTTATTTCAACATAATAATTCCCTTTAGCTAAAGTTGAAATGTTCAATTTTAATTTTGCTTCTGGATTTCTGTAAGAATTAATTTGTTTACCATCCGAACTAAAGATTGTCACTTCATCATTTACTTCTAAACCATTTAAGTAAACATAATCACTGGAAGGATTTGGAAACAAAGAGATCATAAATGAGTCTGGCAGTTCATCTGATGACACCGTTTCATCAACCAAGCTAATGAGTGTTCGCAAATCGGTATTTTGCTGAAAAGCAATCTGTTGTTCTTCTCCATTAAAAATTACCGTAAGCGTATCTTTCGTTGTATTCCAATGTGTAATTGGAAGACTTTGTCCAGCTTCAAATGGAAAAAGCATCACTTTAAAATCTGGTCGAACACTATTACTTTCTATAATTAATCTTGGACGAATTAAATTTGGATTTGAATTATAAGGGTTTCCAGAAAAGAAATCAAAGTATTCCAAGGTATCTATATATCCGGGTTCCAATGTTCCATCAAACCCTTCATTGTTTAAAATCCGAACTAATAACTTTCGGTTCCCTGTACTTTCAGGTTCGCTTAATACAATATCATTTTTATAATTCTCCAGATCAAGATTAACCTCCGTAGATTCTATCGTCAAATCTCTGGCAATCTGAGCCAGCCATTTATATTCATGAATGTTCTCATCTTTTTGAACATCATCCACTACTAAAAGAAAAGGTTTAGGCCCTTTTACTAAAGCCACAGAACGAGTCACTTGCTGCATGGGGTTATATGGACGCTTTACCATCCGTTCAAATTTATCTGCTTGATGCCAATGTGGAAACTCATAAAATGGCGTATTAAAATAATCCGCTGATCCTGGATTATACCGGAAGTCATTCCAGGTCTCTGTGACCTTCGTCCAGCCATCATTTCCAAGCCAAGGATGATCAGCAGATTCAGACTGTGGTGACCAATGCCATTCCCAGGAATAAGCATACGTTGCATCACCAACCCCAACACTCATTTTATCATCGCTTTCCCAATGTAGGACTTTCCCGGGTTGACGACATTTATCTCCGTCGGGATCTCCTACCCCCATTCCAACATCATCAATCAAAATACAGCTATGAAACCAAGTTGGTTGAAACTGGCTTCCACCATAAGATTTCCGTATCCAAATTCGCTCTAATGCACTCAAGGTAAAATCATTGCGATCGCCATGTGTGTGTCCGCCCATATCTTGTCGAACATGAAACTGCGTTGCCAATGCTGAAGCTTCCGTTCCGCTTTTCATCACCATCAAACCACGATCATCCGCAAAATAATCCGAAGAGATATTAGCATCTGCCTGTTCCTGCCAAGAACTGAGGTTATAGTCTTGTGCAAAAATTGCTGCCGGAATCAAATAATTATAATAACTATCATCTGGTCGAATTTGTTGATAAACATAACCTTCAGAATCCAGACTTGAGGAACGTTCAATATAATTACGCCAAACAAAATCAACTTTTGGATCATCGGGGAAAATCCATTTTAATCCAACTACATCAGCTGGGCTAAATTTATAGCCTCCTGTTTCAGCATCGTTACCACTTCCGCCCCAAACATCGTACGAGGTAAAAGCATGACCAAATGGTTGTTGTATCGCCGGAAGAAATTCTGTAGCGTATGCTTTTACATGTGGATGAGATAATAGGCTATATCCTCTTTTCGCACATGCGATCATTGTCGTGACGAATTGATAATTTTTACCCAAACCTTCATAGCCCGCTCCAGATGGATACCAACCATAGGTGATAAAATTATGGAACGTCCGCATCCAGCGTTCTGTTAATTCAGGTTTATAACCCGGTTCTCCTTCAATTGCTAAATTGCATATAATCTCAAAAGAGTTTAGTGTGGTCCAATTGCTGGTATTCGCATATGCTGGCATCCAGGCACCATGTCTGGGTTCGTCTGGAGTAATCTGTACCAAAGCTTGTCGAACCAAATCTCGCTGCGCATCTGTCATCGCATTATAATTAAGATCATAAGCCAGAGCCATATGCGTTCCACCAAAATGATTAAAATTATTACTATTGGGATTGGTATCTGGATCACCTATAACCAGGCTCGCCCAAAAGGCCATTGCTTTTGCTAAATCTTGCGCCCGATCATTATAATCTAAACCGGTATCAGCATCCGTCTCACCTGGATTCATCAAACATTCAAAAGCTTCTAAAGCCATCATACAAGAGGTGATATGTTTTCGCTTTATTTCCTCACCATCCCAAACCGTAGGATCTTCTGCAATCAACTTATAATACTGATCATGCGAGCTCCAAAAGCCTGAGTTATTTATCCATCGATTCCCATCATTATCCAAACCATAATTTGCATTATGATTATAATTAGAAGCCCCTAAATGAAGTAGTGTAGTAAAAGCATGAATTTGATTTGCAGCTGCTTGTCCACTTGCTAGTGTTTCTAATCTATTTTGGATATCTGGAATTTCTGAAGGGCCAAAAAATATTCTGGGGTGAACACCAATTTCAGGAGCATGTTGGATAGGTCGCATCCCAATAGAGTCGAAAGCGATGGAAGCTGTACCTAAACCATTTTCCATGCTATTGTCGTAATTATCCCAAGCGTATATAAAACCACCAACTTGAGTCTGTGCATTTAAATATAGAACCTGCAAGACACAAAGTATAAGTAAACTATTTCTCATAAGTGCATTTTAAATAAAAGTCGAAAATATAAAAGAAAAGTGATATATGTTTCAGAAAGGACAAAAAAAAAGTCAATGTTTGAGGACACTGACTTAGGAAACGAATCTTACAATTTTTAACCAAAACTTACATTTCAGATAATTGCAAGCATTGTGCCAAAAGCCAAATAATTAAAAAAAAGTCGTATTTTTTAATAAAAAATGTGTCAAAAACTTAAAAAAGGGGCAATCTCGTCGAGAATGCCCCTTTTTTTCTATCTATACCGTTTTATCTTATTCCGGATGTACGTGGAATTCCATCGTTTCAATTACTTCAGCTACACCTTCATCATGCCCCCAAACCTTAGCTTCTACAATCCAGTCTGTATGAGCAGCAACGCCATTTGCAGCTGTAAGTGCTAAATCAGCATGCAATTCGTATTTTCCACTATCTTCATGAACATGTGCTCCACTTGGTCCATTAAAGATTTCAATAGAGTTATCAGCTTTATTATAAATCCGAACATTTGCATGATGCACCGTCTGATCGGTTCCACTAATAAAGTCTACATGAATATGAATATCATCATTTAGATTTTTATCATCCGTAGAAGGAGAATTAAAAGTAATGCTGTATTCCGGACTAGTCTCCATTGCATCGTCATCATCTCCACAAGAAGTTAAAAAAGATACACTCGCCACTATTGCTAAGAAATAAAATATTTTTTTCATTGAGTTAAATTTTTTATTGTTTTAAAAATTAATCAAACACAAACCTTCATTGCTATTTAAGACAAATATAAAGAGTAAGTCGTTTACCTTTTGTCAAAAAGATTACAATTTCTACGAAGTCAACAAATTAATAGACGACATGTCAAAAAGCTAACGTTTTTAACATAATTGAATGACTTACCCGCTCGGTCATTTCTATGTCAAATATTTTACACTTTAGCTTTGGTTGTTCTCCCCAATGCACTTCGATCAATCCAACATTATTTTCACGAACGACCTCTCCTATTCGATTTTTATTAGGCTCGACAGAATCCCACTCTTGTGTAATCCCGCTGGAAGTTACATCATATATTGGATATTGTCCTTCGACTTCCATTTTAGAAAGTTCGCCCCAATGAACATCCCCCGAAATAAAGACTACTCCATTTGCTTTCGTTTTTTTAATCAAATCAAGCATTCTTTTTTGTTCATGCGGAATATTCGTCCAGGACTCCCAACCATTATATTCATGCGAAAATTGATTGCTCGATGCCATAATACGTAAGGCAGCAGGTTGCTTGAATTGTTGTTCCAACCATGCCCATTGCTCTGAGCCAAGCATCGTTGAATCTGGGTTTAAATTGGGTTCGTAATCATTTTTAAATCGAACAGAATCCTGAACAAATTTTAGATCATCCCGAAAAGTACGTGTATCCAAAAGGATTACCTGAATACGTTTATCCCCTTCTCCAAAGAATTCAGCATGATAGATACCTTCATGATTCCAACGATCTGAATTTTTAGGTTCTTTCCAAAAATCCAGAAATATCTCTTTGGAGGCTTCTTTGAACGGATAGTGTCTGCCAGCATCATTTTCTCCATAATCATGATCATCCCAGGTTGCCAACACTTTTGCTGCATATCGCAACTTTTGAAATTCAGGCTTCGATCCTAGCTTAGCATATTTAGCTCTCAGGGTATCCATCTCTCGACTGTCTCCATAAATATTGTCCCCCAAGTAAATAAATAGATCCGGATTTTTTTCAACAATTTTTTCTAAAATAGGATGCGGTTTATTTTGATCTGCACATGATCCGAATGCGATCCTTGTGATTTCTGGTTCTTTTTCTTTTTCATCACAGGAACAAAAACTAATTGTAAATAAAGCAGCAGCGATCAAGAGAAGATTATTTTTCATTTTGATTTATTTTTTTAATTTTCATTTTCCAAAGATAAGAGACGGAATAGAATTATTAATAAGCAATTTTGACATTCTGAAATTTCATAAACAATTGATCCCGATAGTTATCGGGAGATATTGTGTTGAATATTTTGGGATGTCTTAAAAAAATTGCTTATTAATAATTCCGTCAAACTACATATATTAATTTGCAATCATGAAAAAAATTGGCTTGTTATCGGATACGCATAGCACACTGGACCCGAAAGTTTTTAAATACTTTGAAGAAGTCGATGAGATATGGCATGCAGGCGATATTGGAAACATGGATGTTATTGAAAAACTAGAGGCGTTTAAACCACTCAAAGCAGTATACGGAAATATCGATAGTGGAAAGCTCCGAACGGAATTTCCACTCGATCTCCGATTTGATTGTGAAGGAATGGACGTATGGATCACGCATATTGGTGGCTATCCAGGGCGTTATAAAAAAAGAGTTCGGGAAATCATGGCAGTAAACCCTCCTGATTTATTTATCTGTGGTCATTCACATATTCTAAAAGTTATGGCCGATAAAAAGTACGACCTTTTACATATTAACCCAGGAGCATGTGGGATTCATGGTTTTCATAAAGTAAAAACGATTATTCGATTTTCGATTGACAAAGGAGCGATTGAAGGCTTGGAAGTTGTAGAGCTGGGGGTTCGCTGACGCGAAAATGATGGTTCCGATTTTCAATCGGAAAATGATAGTTCATTCGCCTGCGGCGGAATGAAAATGATAGTTCGTCTTCGACGAAAATGATAGTTCTGACTTCGTCAGAAAATGATGGTCGCCTT
>CAYXQH010000159.1:0-1923 GCA_964467425.1 uncultured Saprospiraceae bacterium | reverse complement strand
CGACTATCGCTATTCCGATTGAAAATCGGAATCTATCATTATTCAGCGAAGCTGAATCTATCATTTCCCGATTTTAATCGGGACCATCATTTTCGAGCAAAGCGAGAACCCTCGCGTAGCCCGAGACCACTAAAGCGCTTGCGCTAAATCCGCAATCACATCTTCTACATTTTCGATACCAATAGACATTCTGATCAAGCCATCAGTGATCCCATTTCGCATACGTACTTCTCGTGGAATATTCAAATGCGACATCGAAGCCGGATGCAAAATCAAGGTATCTACATCTCCGAGCGTTGGAGCTAAAACACATAGCTCTATTTTATTCATAAAAGTAACGCCAGAATCCAAACCTCCTTCGATTTCAAAACTTAGCATACCACCGAAAGCATTCATTTGTTTTTTAGCAATCAAATGATCTTCATGAGAAGGTAAACCAGGGTAATTAACTTTAACGACTCGTTTATGATTTTCTAAATACTCCGCAATGGCCTGTGCGTTTGCACTATGTCGATCCATTCTAAGCTCTAATGTTTTTATCCCATTATTTACCAGCCAGGCATCCCAGGGATTACAATTCGTACCCACTAATTTCATGGCACCCCATACTTTTGTCTCCATAAACTCACGGTCTCTGCCAATCACTGCACCTGCGATGGAGTTCCCATGTCCGTTTAGAAATTTTGTAGTCGAATGAATAATAAAATCTACCCCATACTTAAATGGCTGTTGCAAATAAGGCGTGCAAAAAGTATTATCAATCGCACTGTATCGATTATACTTTTTGGCGAGTCCAACTAAAGCTTCAATATCAACACAAGCCAAACTAGGATTCGCTGGCGTTTCGAAATACAACATTTTGATGGATGGGTCACTCTTTAACGAATCTTCCACTTTTTCGAGATCATGCAAATCCATCATGATGAGTTCAATTCCAAACGAAGAAAATATTTTGGCAAATAGTTCAGTCGTTCCACCGTAAAGATTTCCTTGTGATAAAATCTTATCACCTTTTTCTAAGGTTGCCATCATTAAGGTAGAAATCGCAGACATCCCTGAACTAAACAAAATACCTTTCGGTTCTATATCTAAGCCAAAGGCTTCGAGCCTAGCAATTTTTTCTGCTACTACTTCAATTGTTGGGTTTCCATAACGACCATAAACATGTCCTTTTTCTTTACCAGAAAAAATATCAATCCCCTGATCTATGCTTTCAAACTCAAAAGAGGAAGTGGCATAAATTGGTAATTGGTGTGGTTTAGTCGTTCGATTATCCTGTAGCTCATGAACACAAAACGAGCCCATTTTTGTTTTTTCTTTCATCGGAAAATTATTATGCTGATTTTCAAATACGCTTTCTCAAATATCTAAAAACTCCTTGAGAATAAATTCATTTTGAAAATTTTTCCTCACATTTACACAAAATTTAGATACATGTTTAAAAAAGGGACTAAGCTATATGCGATTTTTGGGATGAAATGTCCAAGGTGTCATGAAGGAGACTTATTTCCGACGGGTAGTTTTGAATTTAATAAGCCCTTTGAAATGTATGATCGTTGCCCGAATTGCAACGAAAACTATATGCCTGAATTAGGTTTTTACTATGGAGCTATGTTTATCTCCTATATCTTCACTGGATTTTTCAGTCTTAGCTTAGTTGGAATATTAAGATGGGTCTTTGATTGGACGATTGGAGGCGCTTTTGGGCTATTAATTTTTATTCTAGCAATCTTTTTTGTTTGGATTTTTAGAATGGCGCGATCTGTTTGGATCAATCTGAATATTAAATACCGAGGCGGGTAGAAGAATTGTGTACAATCCTAATTCAACAATTATTGATTTCTATATTTAATTAAGTAGTTCACAGAATTAGCATTCGTTTTTGTTGAAGACATTTATTTAATTCCGTGAACTACCTAATGT
>CAYXQH010000158.1:0-10684 GCA_964467425.1 uncultured Saprospiraceae bacterium | reverse complement strand
TTTGTCCAGCCATGCGCCATAAAAGGATAGTAAATTTCTCCGACGCTATTATCAGATTTTTTTCCGTCTTTATCTCCTTTTCCTTTCTTGCCTCCTTTGCCCCCTTTTCCTTTTTTCTCTTCTTTTGGCGCATCTCCACTTCGACTAGCAGACCAAGCTGTCCAGCTACCATCAATACGGGTAGCATTACCGGACCAGTTTTTATTGTCCTCACTTACCGTTCCTGAAAGGCGAAGTAATTTTTTCTCTTCTTTGTTTGGAGGAAAAGACAAAGTAATTAAGCCTTTTGAATAACTATGCTTTACATCAATATTCGTCGAATCATTTACTTCGATTTTCATTTTATTTTGGACAATCAATTTATATGATTGATTACCTACTTTTAAATTGTAGGTTCCGTCCAAATTAGGTTCGTCTAATTTTTTTATAATGTATGGCTTGCCATTAACCCAGTTGTGATGAATTTTTGCTTTATCGCTAAAGATGTTTTCAGAAGTAATGACAAAGTTGGCTAGCTTTCCTTTTTCCAAACTTCCAATCATATCATAAGCATCCATCATCTTAGCAGGAGTATGTGTTATTGCTTTTAAAGCTTGCTCTTCAGATAGACCGTGTTTGATCGCTTTTTTAATATTCTTCCAAAAATCGGATTTCTTTTTTAGACCATGAGTGGTTAAGGCAAACTCAATTCCAGCATTAGCTAAATGAGATGGGTTGGTAGGTGCCAGTTCCCAGTGCTTCATATCTGCTAACGAAATAGCTAAGGCATCGTAAGGATCCTCCACATCGTAAGCGTCTGGAAAATCAAGAGGAATGATAAGCTTAGATCCTGTTGCTTTTACATCAGCGAGTCTTTTGTATTCATCTCCATTACCTTTGAAAATATAACTGACGTTAAATTCTTTTCCCATCTTCGCTGCACGTAGAATTTCTAATTGATCCCGAACATCAAAGATTTGCGGAAGACTGGATAATTCATTCCAGGCTGCAAGGGAAATATTTTTTTCTTCCTTATGACCATAGTCTTTATACCATTTGGCATCCAGATAAGTTTGTTTGAATAAAGAAAGACCTCCCATAAGAGAACCAGGATAGTTTTGAGGCGAAGTTCCCTTTTTTAAAGAAAGGACATGGGCAACTTGCTCTTTTAATAAAATGTTATGCTCTCGGTCATTATCCAGACTTACAAGTGTAGAGGTTCCTCGGCTCATCCCATCTTCCTGATGCGCCATAACGGATGAAAAACCATTGTCTCGATAAGATTTAGCGCTTTTATCATCAGCCGTAAAATTTTCATGTGCTCGGAATTCTGGCTTTAAAGCTTGGTTCCAGGAATAAGCACCTTCCTTTTTACTAAGCTTTTGCTGCCCTCTACTAAAAAAGCCAGCAGCACCTCGATCTCTTTTTACTTCCGGCATTCCATAAGAAGAATACATATCTATGAATCCAGGATAGATGGTCTTTTTATTTTCAAGGTCTATCACAATAGCGCCTTGCGGAATAGAAACACTTGTTCCAACTGCTTCCACTTTTCCATCTTTGATAAGTAGAGTAGCTTTTTCTATTTTATTATTATAAGATTTATAAATCGTGGCATTGGTAAATGCATACAAGCCATCTCTTTCATCATACACTCCATTTTGTGGGAATGTCACCTGCGCATGCAGAGATATAAAAAACAGGCTAAAAAAGACGAGAGCCGTAAATTGTTGTTTAGTTTTACACATAAATAATGGGTTTGATTAATTTGTGTTGAAAATAAGATATATTTTGTCTTTATCGAATGATTTTAACAACTGAAATAACATCGTTTATCCAAAAGATTGAAAAAAGTATTGAAGCGGATACTTTTGCGAAGCTTACATTGAGCAAAATGGTAGGGGCTGAAGAAGGCTTGAAGAATGTCTATGTTCGCCTGATTGAGCTTAAAAATGAAGCACAATTCTCTTTTACATTTCGTTATGAAACGAAGGATGAAGTGAAAAACCATCGATTAAAAGAAGGTATCGGAATAATTTCACTTTGGCTGGGAACTACTTTTTTGAATGCGAACTTAATGACGACGGAGGCAGATTACAATTTAGTATTTAATAAAAAGAGGAAAGCAAAACTATTGGTGAAAAAAGCAAGTATTCAAGAGATTCCTTCGAAAAGCCATGATCGAAAAAAGAATAGACAAGTGAGTGTTGAAGGGAATCTTTATTTAAGAGAACTAGGAATATTAAGCCAAGAAGGAAAAATTCGGAAAGACGGACAACGTAAGTTTAAACAGATTAATAAGTATATCGAAATTTTGAGCGGCTTGATTGAGGAGACTTTTGAAAAAGAGGAATTAACCGTTCTTGATGTAGGTTCTGGTAAGGGCTACCTTACTTTTGCATTATATGATTATTTGAAAAACACCCTTCGTAAAAAGCCGCAAATTGCTGGAATAGAATTGCGGAAAAATCTGGTTGATCTAACGAATGATTTGGCTGAAAAATGTCAATTCGATCAACTGCAGTTTTTTGCAAAAGACATCAATGATTATGAGGTTAAAAACTTAGATGTTTTAATTGCTTTACATGCTTGTGATATTGCTACAGATATTGCAATTGCAAAAGGGATCCAATCGAATGCAGCTTTGATCGTTGTCGCTCCTTGCTGTCATAAGCAAATTCGAAAAACGATGAACGCTCAATCCGAACTCAATCCTATTTTAAAACATGGAATTCTAGAAGAGCGACAAGCTGAAATAATTACGGATGGTATTCGAGCATTATTGATGGAAGCACATGGCTATAAAACGAAAGTCTTTGAATTTATCTCTACGGAGCATACCAGCAAAAATCTAATGATCGTCGGGCAAAAATCGAAAACTAATACTGCCGCTTTGGAAAAAATTGAAGCGATAAAGAAATCATTTGGAATTAAACAGCATTATTTAGAGAAACTTCTGGGGTAGTCCCGATTGGAAATCGGGATCGGGATAGATTCACCTTCTGTGAATAATGATGGTTCGCTTTCGCCGAAAATTTTTTGGCTTCGCCAAAACTAGTAGTTGTAATATCCTTTACCGCAAATAGAGTCTTCACTTCACCGAAATTCGGCGACATTAAATTCTTATCAAGAAGTTAAGGACAAGGTAATCTAATTCAAATATAAATATCACCAAAGAAAGAAATGCTAATAGTAGAGACTCTTGTTTTAAAAGACGCCTTTTTCGGAATAAGTAATATATAATTAAAGCCTGAATAGCAACAACTAGAAAATACGGATATTTTTCATCCACTAATGATGTTGGACCAGATCCGGTAATGATAAATAAGATCAGAGAAATTAGAGCCCTAAAAGGATAAAACGTTATTAAAATACCAAATAAAATGAAGTAAAAATAATTCCTCTTGGGTGGAGAATCATCGAGTTCATCATAGTCCAAAGGAGTCTTCATGTAAAGAGTATTGACAAAATAAAAATAAATAAAGTTTTCACGTGCCGAAGGCACACACTATTCAGCGCAGCTGAATCTATCATTTCCCGATTTTAATCGAGACCATCATTTCGCCAAAGGCGACCATCATTTTCATTTTGCCGAAGGCAAATGAACCATCATTTTCGAGCGAAGCGAGAACTAGCCCTGCACATAGACTACTGCCTTCTCTTCAAAAAACGAACCGTCAAAATATCTAGAGATTGGATAAATTTCTGTGTATTCCTTTCTAGGTAATGCTTTTATTTCGGCTTTAATATTTCCGCCTTTTAGCGTGATTAGACCGTTAGGGATCGCGTGCCTTTGTTTTTTCTTGAGCAGTTTAAAACTCCAGTTAATAAGCTTGTCGAGGCTGGCTACTGCTCTGCAGACCACAAAATCAAAATGATGCTTCACTTCCTCGGATCGCATATGCTTAGCTTTCGCATTTTTTAAATCTAATGCATCAATAACTTCATTGACCACTTTTATTTTTTTACCCGTTCCATCAATCATCAAAAAGCGCGTTTCTGGAAAAAGGATAGCTAAAGGTATCCCTGGAAAACCGCCCCCAGTACCCAGATCAAGAATTTCTGCATCAGGAAGGAAGGTGATCATTTTAGCAATCGCCAAGGAGTGAAGAATATGCCGTTCTACAATATTCTCAATATCCTTTCGCGAAATCACATTGATCTGATTATTCCATTCTTCGTATAAAGCAGGTAATTGTTGGAACTGGTTGATTTGAGTTTCCGAAAGATCAGTAAAGTGTTTTAAAAGTGCCTCCATATTGGCAAAGGTAAGCTTATTGATCTAAAAACAGAACGCCTGACAGCATCAATAAATGAAACTGCCAGGCGGTTGTATTACAAGTAGGTGTATAAGTAATTTCTTATAAGCTTGTTTTTAAATTTCTGCGGCAACAGCAGCGGCAACAGCCATCTGCTCTTCCTTAAGTTTTGCTTCCTTTTTCTGAGTCTTTTTGACCTTATTTTGTTTTGGTCGGCGTTTAGTCGACTCTAGGTAAGCTTGAGCTCTTGGTGTTTGCAATAGTTGAAATAAGATTTCTTTCGCTCGGAATAGTTGTGCTTTTACTGTTCCTAAAGGAATATCTAATTCCTTTGCGATTTCATCGTAGCTGAGTTCTTCGAAAAATCGAAGCTCAATCATTAGCCTGTACTTTAGGCTTAATTCTCCAAGAATATTTCGCATTAGACTCAATCGTTGAGAACGAATAAATTGTTCTTCCGGATCTAAAGCCTGTGAACGAATATTACTTGAAAAATCATGATCACTATTTGGTTCAATAGGATCATCAATAGATAAAAGATGCAGTCTTTTCTTACGAATGTGATCGATACAGTTATTAATTGCGATCTTGAATAACCAAGTGCTAAACGCATAGCGAGGAGCATAGCTAGGGAGCTTATTAAAAGCTTTACCAAATGCTTCCAAAGTAAGGTCATCCGCATCGTCGCGATTATTAACCATCTTCAACATCATGTGAAAAATTGAACTGCGGTAGCGCTCCATGAGCATCGTGTAAGCCTTTTGGCTTCCTTCGATTGCTTCTAATACCATGTTGTAATCTTCCTGGGCGCGCGGAGAGAGGTTCGTCGTTTTTACTTCTGTTTTTACTTCCATCGATTTGTATTTCCAGTCATTAAAACCGGAGAGAAAACCAAATAGTAGAGTAAGAGACCTAAATCAAAAAAAGGTACCCAATAAATAAGGTTAGTGTCCTGAAGTTTTTTGAATATTGCTCTGTACCATAGGATCATAATGGATAATCTCACCAGATATACTAATACAACCACAACAAATATTGTGCTAAAATTTAATGTTAGTAGCACAATGCCTCCTATGTAGAACAAGAAGTGACTCAGAGTATATAAACCCAGTAGTATCTGGTGTTTCAAGTGATAGTGCTTCCCTGTGGTCAAGTGTCTTGCTTTTTGCCGATAATAATCCTTCCAAGATTGTTTTCCATCCGAATACATAAAAGTCTCTGGTTCCAGAGTAATTCGGGTGTTTTTTGAGTTTGCGACGGAATTGATAAACAAATCATCATCTCCGGAAAGTAAGTGGTCGTGGTCATTAAATCCACCTGCTTTTCGGAATAGCTTTTTTCTGTACATCAAATTTCGTCCGACTCCCATATAAGGCATACCGGCTAATGCGAAAGAAAAATACTGTGTAGCAGTATTAAGTGTCTCATAGCGAATCCATTTATTTAAAATGTCTTTCGCTTTATTGTGCGGACCATAACCTAATATGATATCTGTCTGGTCGTCGAGATGTTTAACCATATCTCTGATCCAGTATTTGCTGTTGGGCATGCAATCCGCATCTGTTAATAATAATATTTCATGCTTCGCTGCTTTAATTCCTTCGGCTAATGCAAACTTTTTTCCACTGCCTTTTGGTTTATCTTTCAGCGTAACAATACGCAAGATAGGATATTTTATATGAAAATTCAATAATATGTTACTCGTTGAGTCTGAGGAGTCGTCGTTAACTACGACAACTTCGAAGGAACGGTAGTTTTGATTTAGTATTCGGTCTAGATATTTTTGTAAATTTTTTGATTCATTGCGCGCACAGATGATAATGGAGACAGATAAAGCATTATTTTCCACTTTTTTAGGGGAAGGCGTTTTGAAAAAAGCCAGCTTTGAAAAGAGAAAAAGCCAATAAATCATCTGGATGATAAATGCGAAAAGAAAAACACATAAAATCAAAATAGAGAAGTTGGATATTGGAAATGGGAATTCGATATTTTTTGTTTTTAGAATTCGATATTTTTATGAATAAGGCTTAAGAAGTTTTCTCTATTTGTTTTTATCGTTTCGTATTTTTTTGAAGCCTTACTTTTTAATGATTTTGCTTTTTGATCTTTAAAAAATTGGAGTAAAAATTTGCGGTATTGCCATGCCAGCCAACCCATTGGTAATAAAGTCAAAAGATAAATCCATCCAATGTACGGGATATCGATAAAGCGTTGTACTAACTTTGTTTGTATGTAGAAGAAAAGCGGTAAGAATATCAAGCCAGCCAGATTCATTATTGCTGGGCGATAACCATGGTATACTTTGATAACTTTCGCTAAATAACCAGGAACGAAAAATGCGAAAAAATTATTTATCCATCCGTAAAGAAATAATGGAAAACCCAGAATTATTTTTAACCAGCCTAAAAATGAAGACCGCATTTTTAAACTCCTAAAAAAACTAAGCGCATTTGTTTTTTCTGTTTTTAAAGGTTCAAAATAACTATCAGCGACCTTATTCATCTCAGCAATGGTCGATTCTTTCATAGATGAAATCTGCGGCAATATTTTTTTTGTTCTCAAAAACGCCTTTTTAGGAGATAGTACTTGTTCTATATTTAGAATATGTTCAATTTTTGATAATAATTGATCTTGCTGGTCATTTTCGGTATGTAAGACGAGTGACTCTAAAGTTGTCTGTAAATCTGCCGTTAACTTTTTCGCTGCTTGTATGGGGTTTTTCTGATAAGCAGCTTTATAGTCAGCAGCTACTAATGGCTGACCAACATTTACAATAAGGTCTTTCTGGAAATTTAAAGGATCTGAATAGGTTAGGCCAATTGGAACAATGGTTACACCCAAATTAAAATCTTTTTTATTTTCTGCACTTAATGCTATGCGAGCGGTCCCGGTTTTTACTCGCCGAATTCTTCTTTCCACGACACTGGTTCCTTCTGGCGCAATATAAATGCATCGATGCTTTCCAAGATGCCGATCAGCACGAGCAAAATTCTCTTCATTTTTAATACGCCGACCTTCCACGTCTTTCGGTCGCTCGATAGGGATACAATATAATTTTAAAAACGCTCCGAACGCTTTGTTTTTAAACAAGCTGGCATTTGCTAAAAAAGAAACCTGTTTGCGCACTTTGACTGCCGAATTTAAAGGATCCATTAAGGTGCTTGGATGATTAGATACAACGATAGCCGCATTTTTAAACTTGAGGCGCTCTTCATTTATTACCGTGAATTTTGAATAGAATATTCGGTACACCAGATTGACGACTAGTTTTAAAAACAGATATATCAGTGTGGCAATAAATCTCATTAGGCTCTGAAATTTAAAAGAAACTTTTTAACATCATTATTAAATAAATTACCTTCATTAAAATGAAAAGCGACCTCTACAGGAAGCACATAAATAGGCATTTTGTTTTGCAGAATAAAATCTCTGTGCAATTCTAATCGCATAGCATCTTTTTCGGTGGTCAGGATTATCTTTGGATCACCTTCCAATTTGTCAAATTCATTTTTGAGATTGGATACATCAAAATTATTGAAAAAATGATGATCTTCATATTCTAAAGCTTTTACATAATTAACTTTATCATTAAGGTAATCCAAGAGGTAATCGGTGTTTGCAATTGCACAAATCAAAAGGACACTAAGGTTTTCTTTCAAAGGGAAAATATATTTCTTTTCAAGAAAAAAATAAGGGTTGAGATATTTGTAATAAGAAAAATAAATGCGCTGGCTTGGAAAAGGTTTGATTTCGTCGATCAATTTTATTTTCTGCGCTTCCGTAATTTGAGGAGGACATTTTGAAACGATTAAAATGTCTGCCCGATGATAGGCCGATCTGTTCTCTCGTAAGCGACCACTGGGTAGTAAGTAATCTCTGGTAAAAGGACGATCAAATTCTGTAAGCAATATATTTAATCCTGGTTTTATAGAACGATGTTGAAAAGCATCATCCAGCAAGATCGCTTGTGTACTTGGTCGTTCCATCATAATCTTCGGAACAGCAAACGTTCGACTTTCAGAGATGGTCACCAATAAGTCACCAAACTTTCTTCGAAATTGCAAAGGCTCATCTCCAACGATTTCAGCATTATGATTAGGTAAAACGATCATAAAACCTTTCGTTTTTCGCTTATAGCCTCGGCTTAATGTGGCGACATTTATATAGTCTTTTAATAATCGAATCAAATATTCGATATGTGGTGTTTTGCCGGCACCTCCAAGAGAAAGATTTCCAACAGATATAATCGGCACATCAAATTCTACTCCTTTTAAGAGGTTATTACTATAAAAAAAATTGCGCAAACCCACCCCAACCCCATAAAGTATGGAAAAGGGAGCCAATAATAGCCGTACGAGTGGATTTTTTATCATGATTTACTTATAACAAAGCTCGTTGCACAAAGTTAAAAAAACTGTGGAGTATCCTTTTTTTATTTTTATCTTCGATAAATAAAATAAGCATATGCAAGCGATGATATTAGCAGCAGGTTTAGGAACGAGACTGCGGCCATTGACTAATTTTAAGCCAAAAGCTTTGGTAGAGGTTGGTGGTACACCTTTGTTGGAATTGACTATTCGACGCTTGATAAAATTTGGCTATAATGATATCATTGTTAATGTGCATCATTTTGCTGATCAAATCGAGCAGTTTTTAAAAGCACAAAATAATTTCGGAATCAACATTACAATTTCGGATGAACGGGAACAACTTTTAGAAACAGGCGGCGGTCTTTTAAAAGCTAAAACTTTTTTTAAAGACCAACCTTTTCTCTTATGCAATGCAGATATCCTAACTAATATTGATCTTAAAAAAATGCATGCTCAACATTTAGAAGAGAATGCATTAGTTACCTTAGCTACAAGACATCGAACAACTTCGAGATATTTGGCTTTTGATGAGGAAAATGTTTTGCATGGGTGGACTAATATAAAAACAGGTGTTTTTAAAATGTGTCGCCCGATAATAGGCTCGCTCCATTTAAGAGCATTTAGCGGGATCCACGTAATCAACCCTGAAATTTTTGACCTAATTGATCAAGAAGGAAAATTTTCAATCATAGACGTTTATTTGAAAGCTGCGACCCATCATAAGATTTTCAGCTTTTCGCATGACGAGGATGTTTGGTTGGATGTTGGCAAGAAAGAAAGCTTGGAGAAGGCAAAAGAGATTTTGCATCTGGTTCTTTAATTTAAAATTAAATTTATATTTCTATTTTAAAAAATAAAAGAATTCGCGTTTTATACCTTAAATTTGCAAAAAGAAAACGGCTTTGAGAAACACATTCAACTATGAGTAAACTTCCTATCGGTACCTTCATAAATATGGCTACAGTAGTCATTGGTAGTCTCATTGGATTATTACTCCATCAATTTGTTCCGGATATTCAACACGATGTCAGCCTTATCACAGGGCAGGCATTAGGGATTGGTATTCTCATCCTTGGGATTCAAATGAGTCTTAAGATTAAGGATGAGATGATGTTGATTTTTATCATTAGTTTAATATTAGGAGGCATACTTGGGGAATGGTTTGGCTTAAAAGAACTATTAGAAGGTTGGAAAAGCTGGTTTGATAACAATTTGAATATTGGTCAGGAAAGATTCTCAACCGGACTTATTGCTGCCTTTGTTTTGTTTTGCGCAAGTCCGATTACCATCGTCGGCGCCATTGAAGAAGGGATTCAAAGTAAGCGGGAACTTTTGATTGTCAAATCTATTTTTGATGGTGTAATGGCTGTTGTCCTAACATCGACCTATGGAGGAGTGGGAGTAATGTTTGCTATATTACCGATGTTGCTTATTCAAGGTGGGCTTACGATGATTGCAGGAAAAGCTAAATCTGTGTTCACGAAGTCAATCATATCTCAAATTAGTGCCGTTGGTGGTGCCTTATTGATTGCTTTAGCTTTAAAAGTGTTAATCATTGAGGATATAAAAGTAGCCAGTTTACTTCCTGCTTTTATCGTATTGCTGTTGATGAACTGGATATATGGAAAGCTTGGGCTGAAAGCATAATTCCAAAACAGTTTTGTTTGGTCAAATAATTCATTTTTCAATAAAACTTAGATTATGAAATTAGGCGCTTTTTCGATTAGCCTTACTGTGAAGAACATTCAGGCTTCAAAGGATTTTTATGAAAAGTTAGGCTTTACTGTTTTTGCAGGAGACATTGAAAAGAAATATTTAATCCTTAAAAATGGAGACCACCTGATTGGAATCTTTGAAGGAATGTTCGATAAAAATATGATGACTTTCAACCCCGGTTGGGATCAAAGTGCTCAGAAGTTAGCGGCTTTTGATGACGTTCGAGTTGTCCAAAAGCATTTGAAAAATGAAGGGGTAGAAATTATGAATGAAGCAGATGAAAGCACAGCAGGACCTGCAAGTTTTATGGTAATAGATCCTGATGGAAATCCGATTTTAATTGACCAGCACGTTTAAAAA
>CAYXQH010000157.1:1573-10690 GCA_964467425.1 uncultured Saprospiraceae bacterium | reverse complement strand
TATCCGGAGCGATTTAAACGTGTCATTATTTTAAATACCTTCTTACCTGTTGGAAAGCCTTTGCCGGCATTTTTCAAGCTCTGGCAAAAGTATGCAAAATTTCATCCTGCATTTCCTATTGGAAAAACCATTCAACGCGCCTCTCATAATACACTTTCAAAAGAAGTCATTGAAGCTTATGATCTTCCTTTTCCAAGTAATAAACATAAAGATGGGGCAAGAGTGTTTCCAACTTTAGTTCCTTCAAAACCGAGCCATGATGGCGTGGAGCGAATGAAAACAGCCAGAGAGGTGCTTTCCAAATGGGAGAAACCTGCTTTGGTTTTATTTTCTGATAAAGATAAAATCCTTGGAGGAATGGAGCATTTTTTCTACAAGCTGATGCCTTCCAGTTTAAAACAAAAAAAGTTGACCATCAAAGATGCTGGTCATTTTTTACAAGAAGAAAAAGGAGAAGTGATCGCTAATTATATCCTTGACTTTTTTGCAGGGAAATTGGAAGTTGAAAAGGAAGAGGCTTAATCTTTTACAACTGCACTCCCCCACCAGTCTGCATTGGGTTGCCAATTATCCTGGAGCATTTCTGTACGTTGTTGTTCCAGGCGATTTTTGACTGTCGTTTTAAAATAGTTTTGCTTAATAGCCAACGAATCAGCACTAAACGAAGGATCCTCAACAGGCTGTTTTGCATGGACCGATTTAAGATAGCTTTTTAGTTCAATCGATAAAGCTTTCGTTATTTCCAAATTAGACTTAGACAAACTTTCCGCTTCTTTTACGCCGGATTCTAAATCGTATAATTCTACTTGATTCGTTTCATGATATTGAATGAGCTTCCACTTACCTTTTCGGATGATGGAACTTGGATCGCCTCCTTGATTTCCATAATGTGGATAATGCCAAACCAAGGATCGCTCCGGGAGATCCTTATTGCTTAAAGCAGGGACAAAACTTTGCCCATCTTTATGTTGCTCCGGCTTTAAAGGCAAATTAGCCAAATCTAAGAATGAAGGATAAAAGTCCGTTCCGCTAACTGGCGTGTCCACTTTTTTTGGAGCATTTTTTAACCAGGGTACATATACCAAATAAGGAACCCGAAGTCCTCCTTCCCATTGATAGCCTTTTCCTCCACGGAGCGGAAAATTAGAAGTAGAATAATTATCACCAGATGCTACTCCCCCATTATCCGAAGTAAAAACAACGATCGTATTTTTATCAAGACCTTGTTCTTGCAGCGTATTCAAAATATAGCCAACTGCATCATCCATATGTTCGATGAGTCCAGCATAAACCGGATTGTCTTGTTGTTTTCGGATTGGAAAACGGCGTTCCATTTTAAAGCCTAAAGAATCTACACCACCGATCAAAACTTTCTGCTGATATTTTTTCCAATTGTTTTGTGTCGTTTGAATAGGTGCATGAACGGCATAAAAAGAGAGCATCGCAAAAAACGGTTTATCCTTATTTCCTTTTATAAAGGTTGCGGTCTCTTTTGCCAGTTTCATTGGTAAGGGCATTCCTTTTTCACCAGGATGGTCTTCCATTTTTGGATTATTGAATGGTGAGAAAAAGCCACCACTATAAGGTCCACCTTTTTCGTAACCTCCTTTATTAATATCAAATCCGTGATCTTCAGGGTAAGATCCTTGCTCCCCCAAATGCCATTTACCTGCGAAAAAAGTTTGATAATCTTGCTCTTTAAATGCTTCCGCAATCGTAGTCTCATCATGCTGCAAATGTGCAACATAATTGGGCGGTAATAATTTTGTAAACCGCCTAGCTCCTCTCCAATCCTCCCCAGTCTTCGCTCCCAGCCAATCTGTTATTCCATGTCTTGCCGGAAATTTCCCTGTCATCAAGCTCGCTCTGGAAGGACTACAGACCTGGCAAGCTGCATAGCCATTGGTAAAGGTGATTCCTTTTTGTGCAATTTGATCAATATTTGGGGTCTCATAAAACGTACTCCCCATGCAACTCAAATCATGATAGCCCAAATCATCAGCAAGAATAAAAAGAACATTCGGCTGCTTTGGTGTTTCTATAGAATTCGATGAGCAAGCAGCTGATATTAGCAATCCAAAAAACAATATTACTTCGAGTTGACCTTTCATAAAAAAGAAATGATTTAGGCTAATTTATGGATTTAAGGACTGCTAAAGTACTATTGAAGACTTTTTATACCTTAACTAAATTTGATTTGTGCAAAAAACCTTAGTTTTGCTTATACTTTATAATGATTTGTAAACTACAGTTCTGGCAAAAAATATTAAGTACATGAAATATTTGATCTCTTTAACATTATTTATTTTTTTATCGTTTCTTGGAAACCTTCAGGCTCAAGCACCTTTTGGATTTAAGGTTGGTCTTAATACCGCCAACTTCGCAGGGGTTGAAGAGGATGATGCATTGGAAGGTGACCTTGGGTCAATCATTGGTTATCACTTTGGTCTTCCAATCCAATTTAATATAAATAATAATGCTTCGATTCTTACCGAATTTTTGTATTACAAAAAAGGATTTAAACTCTCCACTACAACAGAGGTGGATAATTTTACCTACAAAATTAAATCAAAGTTTGTAGTTAATTATTTTGAAATCCCCTTGTTCTTTAAATATACCTTCGGTGAAGATATTGAGGAGCCACGATTTTATATTACTGCGGGTCCTACCTTTGGATATGCCATAAATGCACATAATATAGCACGGGTTACTGGCTTGGGGCAAACGGATCGTCAACGGCAGCCAGCTGACTTAGTAGAATTGAAATATCAACGGTATGAGGTGAGTGCATCACTCGGTACGGGTTTGACGATTCCTGTCGATCCTGGAAACCTAGTTCTGGAGCTTAGATACCTGCACGGTTTTACAAATGTCAATAAAGAAGGTGGCAACGACGAAGCCAATTACAACCGTGGTTTTAGTTTTTCATTTGGCTATTTGGTTTCTATCACTGACATAGAATAGTTGAAAAATAAAAAGCATCCCGAACCGAGGTCCGGGATGCAATAGGATAGAAACCTTTGTTTCCATCTTGGCTTAATTAGTTGAACTAATAAAGCCAAATGCCATCTGATATTCTCTCTAAAAAACGATGGCTTCTTCTCTATTCTTAATGAGCACCCTACCCTTCATTCCGTTCAGAATAAAAGAATAGGATAAATTTCAGCAACACATTTTGCTGCCCAAATATGTCTTTAGGTTCTAAAAAATCAGTTAATTAAATACCAGTTGAAGAGGGAATAAAAGCATCGAAATGCTTTTCTAATGTTGAGCGGAATACTTATATATAGGCCAAAACCATACCATGAGCCTATTTTCTTTCTACCCAAAAAAGGGTAATTTTTAGATTTATTTTAAAAATAAACCCAAATACAACGTTTTCAAATCAATACCACTTAAGGCTGCATCATAAAAACGACTATTATGAAAATTAAACGTGATCATAGTATTTGTTGTATTCTTTGCTAAAAATTCTATCCAAATTTGTTCAAATAGTTCAGCATTAAAGTTTGCTTCTGCTAAAAGCGCACTTTCCATAAAAACCAAAGGGACTTCCAAAAATTGAAACGGCTGCTCATTTTTAAAATCATATAAATGGTAAGGGAAACCTGTGCCGCACCGAAACCCAATTCGATCAGCAAAACCAAGTGAGGAGTCTTCTTTTAATCCAAGCTCATCTATAATGGTGGCGGTATGTTGAAAAGAAAACCGGAGATAGTGCTGGCGAGTCACTGAGATCGTCTCTCCGATAGCTGTTTCTAACTTTTTAATCTCCTCTACAAACAAGGATTTATTTTTCAAACTATCATAACTCGGATGGATACCAATTTTGTAACCCTTTTTTTTCGCATGCTTAAAAGCATCCTGAACAATCGAATCATTCAGATCATAAGGGGTATCGTACCGAGTCTTCCCTCCTACCAAAAAATAAATGTTCTTTTCTATTTCTTTATTATCTAAAAGCAAGTAATCAAAGGTATCGAATGGATTTTCCGATTGATTGTTGACTACCTTTTTTGCCCGATCGATATCTCGCATTTTCAAGATCGCTGCTGCACTTGTTCGTAA
The DNA here is from genome assembly GCA_964467425.1 of uncultured Saprospiraceae bacterium. Taxonomy (GTDB): domain Bacteria; phylum Bacteroidota; class Bacteroidia; order Chitinophagales; family Saprospiraceae; genus JAHDHW01. The sequence continues at coordinate 6,622 of CAYXQH010000157.1, read as the reverse complement.
TTTTCCTAAAATGCTATTATTCTTATGCACGGCATCAATATCATGCGTCATTCTAAACCTTGTCGGAATATTTTCCAAACTCAAACCCATTGCTCTTCCAAAAGCAAGTACCAAATGATCTACTACGGGAAGATGATGCAATTGATGTTTCACCAGAAACTGATGCTTCGATGCCATTCGTTGATGTACATCTTCTCGTCCCTTTTGATAAAACCATTCTTCAAAACGCGTAATATGAAAAAAGATCGTTTCGATTAGATCAACCTGAAAGTGTTTTTCTATTATAAAAGGAGCAGGCTTTCTTCGCTTTAGTTCAAAAGCGTAGAGCTGCATCTGCTGGTATTCATAGGTGTTTGAACACAGGTTTTCTATTACTGGAAGCACCTTCGAAAAGATGACTTTTTGGCTTGGAATATAGCCTGCATCGCCCTTTTCGATACCATAGAAGAGTTTTTGATCAAAATGCTCGTTTTCATTTTCAATAAAAGCAATCCTTCCACCCAATAATGGATGTTGTTCTAAAAAGCGTAGAACATATGCAATCCTGTTTTTGAACAAAGGATTGTCGTGTTTAAAAAGGATTTTAATCAATTATTCAATTTTGATTTATTAAAATTTCGTGTCAGAAACATAGTTGCTAATGGAAGATATAATGGAAAACAAAAAAGCAATATTCTTCCAATGGTATATTGCATATCGGTTACCATCGCAATTACAAAAAACCCAAGGATAGGAACGAAGTCAATTTTTGAAAATAAAAGCGTCGATTCGTTTTTTCGAATAAAAAATTCTGCTTTGGCAAAATAATAAAGCATAAATATTAATATCCCGGGAATTACATTTAAATAAATACTTTTTGGTGTAAGTAAAAGAGATAACGTATGTTTCGCTTTATCTAAAAACATCCCCGGTTGAACCATATATTCATGTCCTGGTAAATCGATGATTGATCGAATCAAAAAGTAAGAAAAAAATGCGATTAGGCTGATTACAGGATAGAAATAATTTTTCTTTTTTTGAAAAATAAACCTCGCCCAAAACAACATTAAAAAGAAAAAAGCAATTTTTTCATTAAACCCAACTGAAAGAAATAATACGCTCGCAAATAGGAACTTTCGATCTATATGATACAGTAAGAAAGCTATTATTAAAATTGCTGTTGGATCAATACCATATATTGCCGTAAATCGAAATAAGAGCAATGTAATGACTGCTGCCAAAATCGATTGAGCAAAACTACCATTGAAACGCTGCATTGAAATTTTATACATCAAAAAGGCGGTAAGCGAGGTTGACAAATAAGTAACAAAGGTCAAGGCTTCCACAGCCATTAAATAAGCGTCGCTCTGTCCCTCTAAATAGGTGAATTTAAAAAGAGGTAGTATATAATAAAAAGGTATAGCAATTAAAACTGAAAAGAGGCGATAGCCTGTTGGGCTCCCTGGAACAGCACCGTTCTCTCCTGTTAGGTACAATAAATAAGGAGCATAGTTATCATGAGGAACAATATTAAAGGCCGCTGTACGATAAACATCAAAAAACAAAGGTGCGTTTAGTAATAATATTCCAAGAAGAATAAAAAGTTGATATTTAATAGATGCTTGTTTGTTTGTCATCTGTTTCTGATCGCACTTAATAAATTAAATAACCTATTCCCTCCTTTATATATTTTAAAATAAGGCTTAAGATCTCCTCCAAAAGCGCTGAATACTGGTTCTATGTTTTGCATCATTCCTCCTTCAAAATCAAAGATTGCTTTACGGTCATGCGCTAATTGAACGCCATTCCACAATAATAATTTTATCGCACCGCTATCTCCAAATCTGGGATCCGCTCCCTGCAATAAGTTATACACTGTTTGATCGTCCCAAAGCAAATAAATCCCTGCATGGGTATTTCCATCTTTATCTTTTGCGAATAAAAGTTTCCTGCGCTGATGCTTGACTAAAACCTGATCAATTTTTTGTAAAAAATCCAAGGTGTATGGGACTTTCAAGGATTGCCGATCGAAAGACTTAGTTTGTAAATCGTAGAATAATTTTACATCCTCGCTTTCAATGATATTTATTTCGTCTTTAGCTTTTCGAATTTCTGTTCGAACACTCCCTTTTAAGTTTCCAAACAACTGGTCTACAGGTAAAGTCGTATCCAGTCGATAGGAGAATCGAGTGGTTTGGCTATACTTCTCCCAAATAAACGGCAGACAGTTTTCTAATTGCGGTGGGTGCTTTTGAGCATAATAGGAAACCGTGGGTAATTTTTCTATTAATTTAGTGATTGTCTTCTTTTGAAAGCGATGCAAAGCTTCTTTCTTTTCTTTTTTAGCTGGATAATTTAGCCAGACTCCCATGTAAGGTGTCAGATCAGGCATCTTAATAACCTGAAACCCTTTTTGACTCGTTTTATAAAAAGGTAACACGCCCTGAATATTTCCGCCTTTATCTTTTGCCAGACACACCTCCCAATCTCCTGATCGACAGACCACATCCAACCACCAATCTTGCAAAAAGACAGGTAGCTCACCATGCCTTTGACAAAACTCTCGATAATCCTTTTTATTTTGTGCCCAATTCTGCATTCTATAGAAAACGTAGATTTGCATCAAATATACCGATACGAAATTGGTTTGTGTAAAAATTAAAACCAATTTCTATCGGCATGCTCCAAAAACAGTGGTTTAGGAATAATAATATCCAAAACCACTTTATTTTGGTGCATAGAAATAGATTTTAAGTCATGTGTGGCATTTTCGGAATAGTTCTACCAAAAGGTGAAAAACCAGATAAAAAGCTGGTTGAAGCAGCGACAGATCAGCTTTTTCATAGAGGGCCGGATAGTAGCGGCTATTTTTTTGAGGATAATCTAGCGCTGGGAAACCGTCGCCTGGCTATCCTTGACCTTTCTGAGGATGGAAAACAGCCTATTCATTATCAAGATCTTACCATCACCTATAATGGCGAACTTTATAATTATCTGGAGCTAAAAAAAGAGCTGCAGAAAAAAGGACATGCTTTTAAAACGAATACAGATACAGAGGTTGTTTTGGTTGCGTATAAAGAGTGGGGGAAAGCCTGTGTTAATCGATTCAATGGAATGTGGGCCTTTGCAATTTATGATTCAAAAGCACAAACTTTGTTTTGCTCCAGAGATCGTTTTGGAATTAAGCCTTTTTACTATCACTGGGAAAATGGAACATTGACGTTCGCTTCTGAAATAAAAGCCTTTAAACCACTCCCCTTTTGGAAAGCCATTCTTAATAAACAAACAGCTGCAGATTATCTCATCAAAGGTTTACAAAATCATACTGAGCAAACACTTTTTAAAAATATAAAACAACTACAGGCAGGGCATCATCTTTTCTTTGATTTAAAAAGTCATACACTTAAGCTAGAACAATACTATAACCTTCGAGAAATTGAACCCAATACTACTATTACTTTTGAAGAGGCTGCTACTACTTTTAGAACACTCTTAAAAGATAGTATCCGATTGCATTCCCGATCTGATGTGAAAGTCGGAGCAGCTTTGTCTGGTGGTTTGGATAGTTCGTCCATCGTTGCCTTGCAATATGAACTCCTAGGTGATCAACCTGAAAACCTAGAAGTCGTTTCTTATGCTTCGGAAGTTCCTCAGTTTGACGAAAGTCCTTTTGTCGAATCCTTGATCAAAAGATATCCCGTTAAAGTTCATAAAGTAAGTGCTTCTTTTAAAGAGACGCTGGCAAAGATTGATGAAGTCATTTTGGCCCATGATGCGCCTTTACTTTCTGCAAGTTTGATCGCCGGATATTCTGTTTTCAAAAAAGCAAAAGAAAAGGGTTTGAAAGTAATGATTGATGGACAAGGTGCGGATGAAATTCTGGCTGGCTACGGTACTTATTATATTCCTTTTTTAAAAGAGATTGGTATAAAACGATTGTCCAAACTTATTCCGGAAGCTTTTGGTTTACTTGGAAAGCACAATATCAAGCTCAGTAAAAAATTAAGTTTCTTTAAAAAGACTTCCAACCTGGATGAATTACTACAACTTCCAGAAAGTCAGTCTTTCGTGCCCTTTAAAAACTTTCAGGATTACTGCATCTATATGATCGAAAAAGGGATCCTCCCCTATCTTCTTCATTTTGAAGATCGAAATAGTATGGCGCATAGTGTCGAGTCGAGAGTCCCGTTTTTAGATTTTCGCTTCGTAGAATTCTGTATGAGCCTGCCTGCTGATTTTAAAATAAAAAAAGGCATCCGAAAAGCTATACTCCGAGCCGCCATGAAAGAAATGCTACCAGAGAAAATTTTGAAGCGCTACGATAAAATGGGTTTTTCTACACCACAGGAATCATGGATCAATAATAATCCAGAATTTATTTTAGATCGTATAAAAAATACGCTTGCTAATTATCCTGATCTTTTTAATAAAGGCTTCCTTTCTTTCGTTGAAGGAGTTTTATCAAAAAAAGAAACTACGCATTATTCTTTTCTATGGCGAGTGATGACTTTTGGAAGATGGATGGAACTATATAGCGTCAAAAATTAAGTTGATCTTTTTCAGAAAATCTTTTTGTAAAACATCCTTACTATACGTAGCTAAAACCGCTTCCCTTCCTTCTTCAAAACTTAAATACTTTTTTTGAAAAATCCATTCTTCTAGTTTCGATTGAAAATCATTTTGGGTAAACGTTTCCGTCAGTTGCTTCAAGGTGTTTTCTATTGGAATATGTGCTGGGATTAAAGCTGGAATTCGAAAGCGAATCATATCATTGATGCTTCCTGATATTTTTGAATAGCCAACCTGTTCTTTATAAATATAATTCCTTCCGTATTCTTTCAGTGGAAGAATCAGAAAATCAGATTTCATAAGCCAGTTTTCATAAGCTGCCGGAGCGATAAATTCATTAAAGGTAATCAGCTCTACTCCTTTTTTACTCAAATCTATTTTAGATTGTTTAACATCTATTTTTACTTGACTATTTTTTCCAAGTAAAACTAATTTTACGGGCGTTTCAAAAGAATGGTTTAGCTTTAAAAAGCTATCCAATACAAAATTATAATTTCGGAG
>CAYXQH010000157.1:0-1473 GCA_964467425.1 uncultured Saprospiraceae bacterium | reverse complement strand
AGCTTTAGTTATCGAATAGAAAGCTTTAAAATCACTTAAAACAGTCGTGATAAAAACTAAATCTGCGGATACTATTTGGGTATGACTTCTTTTTAAAAAAGAATCAATGGATTCATTAGCAGTTTGTACCTCCCAGTTAAATTTCTCCTTCCGATGAAAATCTTCCAGACAATCATACACCACTTTACTGCAAAATATTATAATATTGTATTCACTATGCTCCAGCATCTCGCAATAATGACGAAGAACCTCGTCATGTTGGTAGAGTTCGATAATAGCTAGTGATTTATTCAATTATTACTTTTTAAGCCTAAAGATAACAAGCATTGGAAGATCAGCCTTTATTTTCTATAATTATTCCTACTTACAATAGAGCAGCACTATTACAAAAAGCCATTGAAAGTGTCCAGGAACAAATCTTCAAAAACTGGGAATTAATTATTATTGATGATGGCTCGACAGATCATACTAAAGAATTAGTAAAAAAAATCAATTCAACTAAAATAAAGTATATTTATCAGCAAAATCAAAGACTAAGTGCTGCTAGGAATACTGGAGTAAAACACTCTCAAGGAAAATACATTTGCTTTTTAGATGATGATGATTATTATTCAAAAGATCATTTATTTAACTTCCATAACTGGCTAGAAGAAAACAGTTACCCTTCTGTAATTCTAAGGTCAGCCTTTAATTTTGTTACTAAGAAAGGCATAATTAAGGGGCCTTTTTATAAAGAGAGGGAACATAAAAACCCTGTAAATTTTGCAGCCTTCAATTTTTGTGGTTCTGTTACACTATGCATTCCAAAGGAGTGCTTCCAAGCCGATTTATTTTTACCTGGAGCTGAGCCATGGGAAGATACACACCTAATGCTGAGAATATTTTCAAAATACAAATTTGTCCAACTTCCTCACTATACCTATATGTATGTTAGACACTCTGTTATGGGATCTATCAAACTGTATACTGAACAAGATACTATAAAAATGGTTGCTCAGAATATAAATTCTATGAGACATTTTTTCAGGAATTATAAAGACCTTGTCGTCGATTTTATTCCAAGTTATACAGAAAGATATATTGTATCTGAAAAGTATAGTCAACACGCATTTAATTCTGTTTTGTTTGGAAAATACAAATTAGGTTGGAAGTTTTTTTTAATGGGAATAAAAGAAGATAAAGGATATTTTCAATGGAAACAATATTTGAAATTTTTAGCCTTAATTCCTATAAAAGTAATTTTCAACTATCCTAAAGTTAAGTTTACAGATAGTGATTCGGAGAAGAAAAAAACTTAGTCATTAGCTAGGGCTTTAAAATCAGTAATCATACCTTTTAATTAATCTAAGGAATTTCAAATAATACTTATAAGCTATAGTACCAATTCTAAATCCTAATAAATTATAAGACCACTTATGGAAATTCCCATTTGTATTTACAATTAATTTTGGCTTTGTTAATATTTTATTTGAA
>CAYXQH010000156.1:0-10692 GCA_964467425.1 uncultured Saprospiraceae bacterium | reverse complement strand
GCATATTATTAACTTCTCCGAAATCTTAGCCTGTTTCTGTTCTGACTATTCTTCTTTCCTTCAAGATCAGTCTGGCTACTTTAGCAATACTAGTGACCTCCTAATAGAATCCGAACTGGAACTTACTGATTCAGAAAACTCTTCTGATCAAAATTTAAATTCCACATTCCCGATTCAAACAAAAAATAATCTTTTAAAGGAAATCAGTGTTTATCCGAATCCTGTATCTTCTTTTATAAATTTAAATCTACCTCTACTAACTGATGATCAGTTTACAGTTAAGGTCTTTGATTTAAATGGCAGGTTAGTTGAATCATTGCAAACGCAAGGAGGCAATAGCACTTTAAATGTGGAGGCTTTTGGAACAGGGCTTTACGTCGTGCAAATCCAAAACCAAGAAATACTTCATATTGAAAAAATTGAAGTTATTAAGTAAAAATCCAGGTATATCTTGGTCTTATCTCCAAATTGATATAACCTAAAACAGGTTTAGAAAAACAAAGGTTTCCGCTTAAACAAGAAGGGATTTTGCAATTCGGCAAAATCTCTTCTTATTTATTATTGGGTCAATCGTATAAATAGAATTAGCAGATCAACAAAATCACTGGATTTACCATAAAGTTCTTTTATCTTGCTTTCTCAAATAATAGCAGCTATGGATTTAGATTTTAACCGAGATATTATTCTTGAAAATGAACGGGTATTGATTCGGCCGATGAAGCAGGACGACAAAGCCTTTTTTAGAGACTTTTTACTGGATCAGACTTTGACCAAGTATTCGATAAAACTGGTTACGAATGAATCCGAAGCGATTGCTTATTTTGATACCTGCCTATCCGATCGTGAAAAAGGACTTCGCTATCCTTTTATTTTTTTTGATAAAAAAACTAATCAATATGCCGGGACTTCTTGTTTTGGAAATATCGTCAACGCTCACAAACGATTGGAGATTGGCTGGACCAAGCTTGGGAAGGCATTTCAGGGTACAGGTTTAAATGCTCATTGTAAGTTTCTGTTTTTAAAATTTGCTTTTGAGACTCTGAAGTTTAATCGAGTAGAGTTAAAAGCGCATTCTAAAAATATACGATCCAGAAAAGCAATGGAAAAAATCGGTGCTCAATTTGAAGGTACTTTGAGGAATCATTTCATCACCTATGATGGTTCTTTGCGTGACTCGGTTTATTATTCGTTTATTAAAGAAGAATGGGAGGTAGTGAAGATGAAGTTACAGAATTTAATGCTTGAAAAATAAAAACCTGTATGAAAGAAAACCTCAAATGGCCGAGTTTTACAACAATATGTAGAAATTAATTTACCAATTTAAATGACTGGCTATCAATTGCTCGTTGGGTAGCAAGGATGCCATCGAGATGATCTACTTCATGTTGGAGTAATTCGGATAAGCCGTTTTCTAGTTTCCAGGTTTGCTTTTTCCAATCCTGATCGAAAAAAGTAAGGGTACATGATTGGTGGCGCTTTACTTTTACCAATAGTTTAGGGAAGCTCATACAATCATCCCACATTTCAAATTTTTCATCACTTTGATTAGATAGTACTGGATTAAAGAGGGTATGCATTTCGCCTTTTAGATTTAAGCAGATGATACGTTTCATCAAGCCAATCTGAGGAGCAGCTATTCCACGACCAAATCCATAGACTTTTTGACATTCCAGGATGAGATCGTGGAGCAACTTAATTTCTTTTTTATAAAAATCAATTTCTTCTTGAGTGACCGGCGTGCTTACTTCATATAATTTCGGATCACCTAGTTTCAGTATTTTATCAAACAACATTTATTCATTTTTAAAAACCTTCCCGTCTTTCATTACAAAACTAACTTGCTGTAATAATTTTATATCTTTTAAAGGGTCCCCTTTCACTGCAACGATATCCGCCATTTTTCCTTTTTCAAGTGTTCCGTATTTATCTGAAACCCGTAGCAAATCAGAAGCTGCAACTGTTGCAGATTTAATCGCTTCGTATTCAGGCATTCCAACTTCGACCATATACATAAATTCCTTAGCATTCTCCCCATGCGGTGAAACAGCAGAGTCTGTACCAAAAGCAATTTTCACTCCTGCTTCATAAGCTTTTCTAAACGTTTCCTGAATCTGAGGTCCTACCTCAATTGCTTTGGGTCGAATCATTGGCGGAAAAAATTTTTCATCCGTCATGGCTTTATGATAAACGTACTTACCCGCTGAAATAGTGGGCACTAAATAGGTTCCTCTTTCTTTCATCAACTCCATAACTTCTGGTGTCATAAACGTTCCATGTTCAATAGAATGAATTCCACCAAGCACTGCACGTTTCATTCCTTCAGCTCCATGAGCATGCGCTGCTGTTACGAAACCATAATCATTAGCTGCCTCAACAATCCCTTTGACTTCTTCAACAGTAAATTGTGCCCCTTGCCCATCTTTCGCCATACTCAATACTCCACCAGTAGCTGTTATTTTAATACAATCAGCACCATTTTTATAGCGCTGCCTAACCGCTTTCCTTGCATCTTCCGGACTATTGATTACTCCTTCCGCAGGTCCTGGATCACCCTTCAATTCTTTATTAAAGCCATTCGTTGGATCGGCATGTCCACCTGTTGTTCCGATGGCTTTTTCAGCTGTATAAATTCTTGGACCTTTGATAAAGCCTTTATTGATCGCTGAACGTAAAGAAACATTTACACCTGTTCCTCCCATATCACGAACGGTTGTAAATCCAGCCATCAAGGTACGTTCACAATAGGTCGTCGCTCTTAATGCCATATCAGCTTCGCTAATCCTAAAGACTTCCGTATACCGAGCGGGAGAAAGTTCTCCTTCCATATGAACATGCATATCCATAAAGCCAGGCATGACGGTTTGATCTTTTAAATCAATTCCTGTTGCTCCGTTTGGAACTTTAGCATAACCATTGACAATGTCTTTGATCATATTCTTTTCAATAATAATCGTTTGTTCTTTTGTTGCGCTATTTCCTTTACAGTCAAGGACGGCTCCGCAATGGAGATAGGTTTCCTGAGCGTTGGTAAAGAAAAATAAAGTAGCTAGAATGAGAGTGGTTAGGAATTTCATTTTTTTTATTTTTTTTGACACGGAGTTACACGAAAATCATCTAATATTTTGCGGGTTCATCTTTTCCTGGAATACCGGATTGGATAAACTCTCTAAGGTGTTGATTGGAGCCTTTTAAATCTTCTGCTCGCAGGTACATCATGTGACCACTTCTATAACCTTTAAAACTTAATCGATCTTTCATACGTCCGCTGGGGTCTAATTGCCACATGGTATATTTTGCATCGAAGTAGGAAGTCGCGCCATCATAATAGCCAGATTGAATCATGACTTTCAAGTAAGGATTTTGAGCCATTGCCTGTCGTAAGTTCTCACCAGTTCGATCACCTGATCTGTCCCAGGGACGAACAGGTCCGAACATATTATATTTCATATCTGTTTTAAAATTTAATTCTTCCCGTAGATAATAATTAATTGCCGGTGTAAAAGAATGTAGCCAGGAGGTTAGTTCGGAATTAAAATCAGGACGTACCCCTGCTGTTTTTTTATCAATTCCCATATATCGTGAATCCAGTCTACCAACAGTAAAGCCGTCTTTACGTTTGAGTTCTTTCCAAAAGAAAGACATTGGGACATCCAGGTTATTGGATAAAATAGCTTCTTCAGAAAGCCCGGAATAATAGGCCATCTTTTTAGCCACTTCTTTTTTCTCGTCCATAGATAAAAAGCCACCTTTGGCAATTGCCGGAATGAGTTTGTTGATCGCATAATCCTCAACTTCGACCAGCATATCTTCCAATTCTTTATTTTGTAATTCTGGTGGAAGCATTTTATGATGCCAGGCTGCTGCTGCGAAATAAGGAAGACGATTTCCTGCAACAACGGGTCCATCTCTTTTAATTCCTAAACCTGTTGGCGAAACTAAAACCACGCCATTGAGGTACATCCATTGTCGATTTTGTAATTCTAGGGCTAAACCAGAAACACGTGTTGTACCATAGCTTTCACCGATTAAATATTTCGGAGATCGCCATCGGTTATTTCTGGTCACAAAGGTATTGATCCATTCTGCCAGGTATTTTATATCCGCATTTACACCAAAAAACGTTTCCTTTTTTGCTTCCTTATCAATGATTCTGGAGTAGCCAGTATTCACCGGATTGACAAAAACAATATCAGCAACATCTAATACAGAATGCGGATTTGTTTTTACACCGTAAGGCTGTAATGGATATCCTTCGTCATCTACATTTAAAACTCTGGGGCCTGTATAAGCGATGTGCATCCAAACAGAAGCAGAGCCTGGACCTCCATTAAAAGAAATCAATAATGGTCGGGTAGAACGATCTTTTACCCCATCTCTGGTGTAATAAGTGTAAAAAAGAGAAGCAGAAACTTTTCCATCTTCATTCCAGACGGGTTGTGTTCCACAAACTGCAGTATAATTGATTGGTTGACCTTTGATTGTCGTGGAATGTTTGGTTTCTACGGTTTCCTGCTCAGGAAGCATTCGATCAAATTGCTGCGCAGAAAGTATATTGAAAGTAACAACAGTAATAATGCTTAAAAAAAGTAATTTTCTCATAGTCAATTTTTAAAGGGTTCTAAATTGAACTACAAGATAATTTTAAAACTTAACAAAGCAAAAATAGATTTAAGAATAAAGAACATCGATTAAGGAATAACGATTGGAGAAATAACACACTTCAAAATTCGGCGTTCGTTAATCATTATTCATAAATCGAATCTATTCCCAGCCACACAGCTCAGCGATATAACTTTTACTGCCATCATTGACCCAGGCATCGAGTTGGTCAGGGGATTTGAGTTGTTGACCACGTCTTCTTGGCACTACAATAAATCCGCAATCTATATCTGAAAGCGCTGTCATATCAGACCAAAGTTTTTCTACCTGCGCTACCGGATAAATATCTTCTTGCCCATTCCCCCAACGGTATTTCACTTCTTTGATGGTCACGTAGGTTGGCATTCGTTGAGCTATTTTTCGGACAGCGTCATCTATTTTTTCAAAATCATTCAAATCCGATCTGGTCAATCCAAAGAAAGCTAAAATGGAATCAATTTGAATCCAGGTCGTCATAGAATTATAATAACTTAATTTCAGTTCATCTTCTTCTCTTGGTTGAGCAAGCCCTTCAAGGATTCGCACTTTTCCGTTGATCTTCGCTAATCCGCCACCTTTATCTTCGATCCGCCTGGGGATAACTTCAAAGGTGAGCATTCTATTTCCTTCGAGGTGATTCCCTAAGGCTGCAGGGCTAATATTTGCTCCAAGCGTATCTACATTGTGCAACATCAGGGTTTCTAAATCCGGGTAATCATTTAAAACTTTTGCAAGTGTTCCATTTCTAAGCATATTAGAAAACTCATACCAATGTCCAAGCGGGCTAAATCGTTGCGCTGCAAGGTTATCCACATAATCGGTTCCTTCTCCCCTTCCTTTTGCCCAGCCGATTAAGGCACTACGAACAGCATCTTGTACTTTCTGTTTATTTTCATCCAATGTCTCCTGTGGCATTTCTTCCCAAAGAAATCGCAAATCTCTTTCCATTGGAATAAAGCGCTGACCGATGGAACGTCCTTGAGAAAGGTATACCTTTCCATGAAAGCCAAAATTATTTTTTAATCCCAGCTCTTCTTCGATTGAAGATTGTGTAAGATGAGAAGTCGCAATAATATGTGGAATCTTCACATCAAAAAGTTCGCTACTTTTTTTCGTTTTATTTAAATGGATTTCTACAAAGCTTCGATGTCTTCCATCAAATTCAGCAAATTGGTTTAAAGCTTTTATGACTCCTGCTCCTTTTGTCCATCGACTACCAACGCCTCCTGCCAATGTTAGCACGCCTACTTTTCCTGCTTTTATTGCTTCTCTTCCAATCCCCGCATTTGTATTTATTTTTTCTAAAAAATCAACATCCTCATTGCTAACATCTTCAATCTGTGTATTAGCCGGAAGTCGATTTCGAGACAAACCAATCCTTCCTTTATTTAAATCTTTTCTTAGTTGTTCGTGTTGAATAAAATCAAAACCATTATCTGATTTAATTCTCGCTGCAATATCATCCTGTACTGATTTTGCAGAACCGAGATCCGCTTTGGATACTTTAAACAAATGATTGACCATGGTTTCTAAAAGCGACTTGCTTTGGTTCTTGCTGCTTTTAGCGAATAGATTAAATTCTGATTTTCGAATATCAGGTAAATTTTCTGCCCGATGGACTTCGGTCGGCATGAGGAGGCGATAATAATCCGAGGGCATAAGAGCATCTTCTCCATTTTTCAAATAAGAAAAAGAACCTTTATGATTAATTTTAAAATTATAAACCACAGGCTCCATTGCAAAAGGCAAAGCCGAACTTAAAGCTGCTTTTGTTTCTTTAAGAATATTTAAAATGGTATCTCGATGTTTTGTATAATTTTTAGGGTCAACAAAAATCCCCATTCCGCCTCCAGACATTCCTCCCATCATCAGGAAGCCCCAATAATCTTCCCCTAATCGTTCTTTTGCTTTTTGGATGATGATTTCTGTAAAATGGGTAGATGCCCAGGGAATAATAGTCTTGATTGGATTATCCCAATTCTTTTGGGTATTGGCTGCTAATTTTTTGATATCGCCTTCTCGGAGTGCATCTAAAATATTATCAAAAATCTGTCGTGTTTCGCCTCTGGCTTTCCATTCTTTTTCTGCTCGCAACAAATATTTTTCAGTTACCATTTCAAGAATTGGACCTACATTTTGTGCCATGCCTCCATGCATAATCACTAATGATTCTGCTAATCGCTGATCGATCTCCGGGTGAATATCTTCCGCTTTTAAAACTTTATGTCTAGGCAATAAACAACCGCGACTGATTCCAAATTCCGGATCCCCTTCTTCCGCTAATGCCCCTTGTATTATTTTTATACCTGGCCAAACACCACCAGAATCCTGCCATCCACCTCCGGAACCACCAATCCATTCTCCGAGAATTGCACGTGAGGCAACCAATCTCCGTTCTGGTTCATTTAATGGCCCCGCAAGATTTTGAGTTTGTTTTGTCGCTCGCATTAATAAGCTAATAATGGAACCGAGCAAATTAGTTGACACGGCTAATCGAGAACCTTTAGGGATATCATTTACTTTGGTTACTAATTCAAAGCCCATACCCTGCCCTACAATTCTACTTAGCACTTCTTCCAAGGATTGTTGCGTACCTTCGAAAGCTGGTGGAACAATTCCGGATGCAATTACGCCCGCTTTTAGTAAACCGAGGTAGTCATTTCCAAAATTAAAAAGATCCTCCAGATCTAGAACATCTTTGCTCGTTTTGAGATCGACACTAGTCAATCGAATTAATGGCTCTTCGATTACTCTAAAATAAGTAGCAATCGGCGGCTGGACTTCTTCATCTCTGCCATAGACACCGAGATTAACAGAGACGTTAATCACTCTCGCCCCTTCCGGATAATCCATTCCCAGGAAAAAGATATCCGACCAACCGCTATGGGTTAAGTCCATTCGAACAGAAGTCTTTTCTTCGAGCAAAGGAAATAGCGTTTCGCTCTCACTTCGGTTCAACAAATCTGCGTGTATTTTTATAGGTAATTCTTCAACATGACCAATTCGGAACATCCACCGATTCCCCTGACTACTTCTAACACTTTTCCGAACCTGATCCGCTAATAATTGAAAAGTTAACTGATGATAACCTTCGGCTAATCCGCTTGCCAGCGTTGCATTCAAGCCTTCCTCTTTTGCTGTTTTTTGAAAACGATTGATGGCTTGTTCAAAACGTCTTTCAAGAATGTCAGTATAACCATCATAAGGGAGTTTCCCGGTATCTGGTATTTCTTCAGCGGCTTCCAAAATAAATCGATAGGCTTCGTATAAAAACAAACTAGCTCTGACTCCTTCGTATAAATTACCTGCACTAGCACGGAATTGGTCTAAGGCTTCAAGATATTCTAAAAGCTCTTTCGTATCCATCGATTCACATAGCTTCCGAAAAGATTGATTTCGAATAGCAGGTTCAGCGCTCTTTATTGTTTGTATAAATGGATTCATTTTGCTTTTACAAATTTTCTGAATTCATCGAGAATATTTCGATCAGGATCATCACTTAGATATAAGAATTGTCCTTGCTTACCGATGATTTCGTAAACAGGAACGGAATATAATTGATAAAGCTCCTGTACATTTTGTTTATTTACTATTGCATGATCTCCCGCAATATTATAGTTTTTCATAGCCTCCTTCCATTTGTCAGAATTATCATCGATAGATACATTTAATAAAACTACTCCAACAGCTTCAAGCTCTTTTCGAATACTTTCGTATTTTTCAAATCCGACAATACATGGCTTACACCAACTTGCCCAAAAACTGAGGTATACGACTTTGCCCTGATAATCACTAAGTTTCTTTTTTGTTCCGTCTTTCAATTGAAATTCAAAATCAGGTGCTGCTTTATTTTCTTGTCCGAAAGTCGAAAAGCTTAGCAATAGAAACAATAGAATGGCACTTATTTTATGAGTCATCTTATTTTTATGGAATTTTATTTTTCAGCGAGGAGTCGCAAGATAGTGGTGAGTGTTTCTTCTTTTTGTTTTCCTGCCAAACCTAGTGCAATTTGCGCTTGAAGTAAACCCTGTGTTCCGCTAAGATCATAACGTCGCCCTTTCATTTCGAAAGCAAGATAGGACTGATCATCCGCTAAAGCCTGTAAGGCTGGTGTAAGCTGTAGTTCTTTATTATTATTTTTTGCCTTTTCAAATTGTGCTTCCAGAATATCGAAGACCTTTGACTCTAGTACATGCATTCCAAAAACACATAAATAATACCCCATTCGTATACTCGGAACATGCAGCTCTAATTCTGCCTGACTTAAAGATGGTTTCTCAATAATTTTTTTAACCTGATATATTCCGTTTCCATCCGGGATCAGCGTGCCATTGAGTGTTCCATATTTTTGGATTAAATATTCTGGAGTAGCGTTGACTGCAGTAACGGAGCGTCCTTGTTGTTCGGCGATCTCTACTAATTGGTGGGCACAGGATTTTTCATCTGCATCTGAAACATATAAATGATCTCCTAAGAGCAATAGGAACGGTTCCCCTTTTGTAAATGCTTTGGCTTGCAAAACAGCATGTCCATAACCCAGCGTTTCTTCCTGAACACAGAAGCTTAAACGATCCAATAAATTTTCAATATGCTGTGCTTCAGTTTTTGCCCAACTAACATTTTTATAGGCTTTTAAAAGATTACTATGTAAATTTTCGAATGTTTGTCGATAACGTTTTTCATCACCTGGTGCACAAACAATAGCAATTTCTTCTATTCCGGCTGAGAAAGCTTCTTCGGCAATAATTTGAATGGTGGGTTTGGTTAATCCATCCCGATCTACGACGGGAAGCATAGCTTTCTGAACAGTATCGGCAACGGGATACAAACGCTCTCCTCTTGCCGCTGCAGTTATAACTGCTTTTTTAATTTGCATGATAAATAAGTTCTTAAAATATGGTTATGTGGTAATAGGGTTATATCATTATGTTTCATTAGTTCTATAACCTACATAATAATATAAGCATATTTTCTAACGTCAAAATAGAATAAAAGCTTCAAATAAATGCAGCTGATTTTTATTTTAACAAGCTGACATACCTACAGTAGCTAAAAAGCCTGTTCTACGTTTTTTGGATTCTTGAAGTATGGGCATGCAGGCTGATTTTTATATTATCGCCTACTTTCAATTGTTCCACTTCTCTTTCATTAAAAGAAAAAGGAATCGTATTATTTCCTATTTGGATTAAGGTTTCAACGAAGGTATCTTTTTTTGTTTTACTAAGCAACTGCCCTGTTAGTTGAATATCGCTACCATTGTTTTGAGCGAGTAAATCGAAGGGATTTCCTTCTTTTATTTTTTCTCCATTTTCAATAACAACTACTTTATCAGAGAGCTTCATTATTTCAGGAATGTCGTGACTAACGAGAAGTGTGGTAAGTTGATATTCTTGATGAACTCTCAGAATAAATTCTTGTAGTTTCCAACGCATTTCATTGTCTAGTGCGGAAAGTGGTTCATCGAGTAAGAGTAAATCTGGCTTTTGAACGAGCGCTCTAGCCAGGGCAACCCTTTGCTGTTGACCTCCGGAAAGTGTTGTAGGCTTTCGTGCTCTCATTGCTCCAAGTTCCATCATTTCGATCAATTCATCGACTGGTTTTCGATCTTGATTTTTATCTAAAGCGAACATTAAATTTCCTTCGACGGTCATATTTGGAAATAACGAGTAATCCTGAAACACAAGACCTACTTTTCTTTTTTGTGGTGGGCGATTTATTTTGTTTTTTGTATCCAGCCAAACATTTCCATTTAATTCAATTTGCCCTTCGTCGGGCTTGAGCAAACCTGCCAATATTCTTAAGGTTGATGTTTTTCCTGATCCAGATTTTCCATATAATGTTGTAAAACTCCCTTTCTCCAAACTGAGGTCAATTTGCAGATTCATTTTTCCTGATGCGGAATGAAGTTTTTTATTTATAGAAAATTTGAGCATGTTGTTTGTTGTTCGGTTTTAGGTTTTAGGTTTTAGGTTTTAGGTTTTAGGTTTTAGGTTTTATTGAAGGTTGAAAAATATTTTCCGTTCGCCAGGAAAACCATCAATAAAATCGAAAAGG
>CAYXQH010000155.1:0-10728 GCA_964467425.1 uncultured Saprospiraceae bacterium | reverse complement strand
CGTGGTAAAAGTCAACATCTAAGTGGGAGGCTGGTCAAAAAATTGTTTGACGGAGGAGTTTTTTTTGACTAGAATTTTTTGGTTCGTTTTTTTTTCAATGAAAAAAATGAACTAAGATTTAAAAAGAATAAAACTTAAAAATTATAATCATGCATAAAATACTACTTAACTTCTTAATCATTTTTGTCTTTGCTAACTTTTCATTTGCGCAGGTAGATGTAGAAACAGCAATACTTGAAGAGAAGGTCCTAGAGAAAAATGACACGACTAAATTTGCTCCAACGAAAGAAGAAAACTCTTTGCTTTGGGAGATTAGTGGCAATGGACTGGAAGAGTCTTCTTATCTCTATGGAACCATTCATATTATTGGGTCAGATGATTTTTTTCTAACGGACCCGACCGTTACTTCTTTTAATAAAAGTAAAAAAATAGTTTTTGAGATTAATATGGAAGAAATGAGTAATCCGCTCATTATGTTTTCTTTATTGAAAAACATGACGATGCCAGACGGTATTACTTTGAAAACTTTATTGGAGCCAGAGGATTATAAGTTTGTACATCAAAAATTTGCTGAACTTGGTTTACCACCTTTTATAACAGGTATGTTTGATAAAGTAAAACCAATGTTCTTAACAGCTTTTGCATCTGGAGATATGGATCCTACTTCAATGCAATCAGGAGCTATGAAGTCCTATGAAATGGAGTTTATGCAAATGGCTCAAAATCTTGAATTGGAAATGGGAGGCTTGGAAACGATAGAATTCCAAATGAGTATTTTTGATAGCATCCCTTATCCGGAGCAAGCTAAAATGTTATTGGAAAGTATGAGAGCAGAAGGAGAAGGAATGGATGAATTAGATGTTATGGTGGAATTATATAAAAACCAGGACCTTATTGGGATGGGAGAATTATTTAATTCTGAATCTGCTGGTTTGGGCGAATGGGATGATATTTTATTGAACAAACGAAATCATAATTGGATTCCACTAATGGAAAATATGATGCCGGAGAAACCTACTTTTTTTGCAGTTGGCGCAGGGCATCTTGTCGGAGAACAAGGCGTGGTTGCTTTATTAAGAAAAGAAGGTTATACCTTAAAGCCACTTCGAGAAGTAAATCTTAATAAATCACCAAAGAAAGAATAATAAAAAGATTGTCTAATATTGATTGAGGGAAGCAGGTTGTGGACTTGGCCTTATTTGTTCAAAAAGTTAAACTAAATTAATAGAGGTTAAATAAAATGAATAAAGAAAGCAGTGGTTCCAATTTTGGATTACATTGATGTTTTAGAATATAATTGATTGTTTTTCTTCAAAAAAATAATACATGTTTAAAACATTATCCGTTTTCTTTCTTCTTTTGAGTATTGGTTTTGTTACCGCTTTTTGCCAATCAAACCCGACTACTGAAACAGCTAAAGGTGATGCCAGCCAAAAAGTAAATGACCTTTTTCAAGTCAAATTCCCTTCGGGAAATGAAGCGTCTAAACCAAATGATCCTTCCTTTGATTTGAATTTTAAGCTTGAAAGAATTGACTTTTCAAGTGCCGAATGTTTTCTATCTGCGAATATTAATTTTCCTAGCGGGAGTTTTGTGATTTCACCATATTCCAAAGACGATTTTTATATGCCTTTTGATCTTTCTTTCGATGAATCAGATCATTTTGTAAAGGTTGATAGCCTTAGAGAAATACCAAAAACTTTTGAAGAATTTGACACAATCATTCAAAAGCAAGTACGATTTGTCAGAGGGAATACGATCTATAAGCAGAAAATAAAGCTTCAGACAAAGGAGGATTTTGAAGTAACAGGACGAGTTGAGTTTTTATTGGAGCCCATTTGTATACCTTATATTGTGGATTTTGTTATTTCTCAAAACGAGGGTGTCATGAAAATCAAAAAAACGAAAACAAGAACCCATCCTTCCTATAAGGGGAGATGAAATGTGAATTCTAATTATGAAAAAAATATCAATTCTATTAGTTGTAGTATCAACAGTGTCATTTAATGCTTTTTCACAAACAGGAATAGATTATTCTCTGGATTATGCAAAAGAAACACAAGGACCATTCTATATATTGATAGATCCAAATGGAATAGAGCTTGATGAAATTAAAACAAGTTTAAGTGTACTTAATGATCAACCTGAATTTGGTTCAGTAAGAATTAGCGATTTGTCAATTAAGGATACAGATCTGGAAAAAGTTGCTATATTAGTTGTAAGAAGATTTCAAAACGAAGTGGAAGTTAATGCTTATGTTGAACTAATGAATAGTAAATCGCTAGTAGAAGATGCCGAAGCGCTTATAATTTCCCAAAAGAATTATCGAAAATTTCTCAAAAAGTTAGATATACAAGAATATAAAGATTTTATAAAAATGTAGCAATTGCCACATTTCGAAGTATAAATCAAATCAAAGAAAAATAGTTTAACTTAATTTATAATGGCATTAATCAAACCTGTAAAAGGAATTCATCCAACAATCGGCAAGGATTGTTATTTGGCAGAAAATGCAACGATAGTTGGGGATGTTGAAATGGGGGATTGGTGTAGTGTATGGTTTCAAGCGGTGATAAGAGGTGATGTTCATCAAATTCGAATTGGCAATAAAGTAAATATTCAGGATGGAGCTGTAATTCATTGCACCTATCAAAAAGCACCAACATCTATTGGAAATAATGTATCCATCGGCCATCGTGCTTTAGTACATGGTTGTACCATTAAGGATAATGTATTGGTTGGAATGGGCGCTATAGTAATGGATCATGCGATCGTTGAAGAAAACGTTTTGATTGCTGCAGGAGCTGTAGTACTGGAAAATGCCCATCTTGAATCCGGATTTATTTATGCCGGAGTACCTGCCAAAAAAGTTAAAAAGTTAAGTGCTGAAACGTTTAATGATACCATTAAAAGAATTGCAGATAATTACATCATGTACAGCGGATGGTTTAAAGAAGAAGGGTAGAGCTTTAACTTATTAATTGCGGTTAAATTATTCTTTATATTTCCTTGGATTTATTTTTTCTTTTTTTCTTTTTTTATTAGATTTGTAGTGCTAACCTAACAGATTTCTTTCCCACGACATTTTTCGAACTGAGAATACCTTCCATACATACATATGAGAGTTTAATCACTCCCAGCATATCCTTATTATCAATCCCGCACCCAAACATTGGACAAGATATTGTTCGACTAAAATGATTTGTCGCCTTTCTACTTATTTTGAAAGGTATTAATGTACATTTTATTTTTGCTGAACGGTAAGATAATTTTTACTAGGAACTAAAGAGTTTAAGTTCCCAGAACCGACCCCTTCTCTAAAGTTTGTTGCCACCTGTAGCATAACACGGAGGAGGGGATTTTTTATTCTTTATCAAACCATACCTTTTCGAGCTTATCTGGATCGCCATTATAATTTATAGTAATTTCTTGACCAGCTTCAATATCTTCAATAGCATAAAAAGCTAGAGTTTTACTTTCATAATCGATAATGTATTCAGCATTTGGGTGGTAAGCATGATTATAAAGGGAGCCATATCCTAAAGCAATAGCAGCACTTTTATCTTCTTCAATCCAATCATAATAGTAATTAAACAAAGTTGTCTTTGCCAGATTTTCCATTTCATCAGCCTCAACTATAATTACGGGACAGATTTCGATAATGCTTTCCTTAGGTATAGGCTCTGTTGAAAAGACCCCGCGATCATCAATCGAACTTGGCCCAATATACAAATGTGGAATTCTTTGACTCATTTTTTAGAAAGATATACACCGATTAAAATAAGAATCATACCAATGACATGATAAATCGTAATCACTTCTCCATCCCAAAAACCCCAGAATAATGCAACGATTGGTATGAGGTAACTAACCAGAGAAGCAAATAGTGCATTGGTCATAACTACTAATTTAAAAAATAAAATTGAACCAAGAAAGGTTCCGAAAAATGCAAGAAGTGTAATGTAGCCTAAAGATACCCATGCCTCCGGTTCGATATACATACTTTCTATAAAACCACTTTGCAATAAGTAGACAGCTGCGGGTATTCCAATAAACATAAATGAAACAGTACTGGTAATAACAGGGTCAATTTCTCTTAGAAAAGAATTGATAGTATTTAAACTGGAAGCATAAAGTAAACAGCCAAGGATGACCAAGAAACCATAAATAATATTTCCGTCAATACCGATGTTCTTTCCAAAAAAGAGTAGAAAAACGGTTCCCGCTAGACCTATTATTACACCAAGAATTTTTGTCCAGATAGCTTTTGTATTAAAAAATAAAATGCCTAATGATAAAGTGAATAGGGGAGTGGTGGAACTCAGTACACCAGTCAGTGAACTGCTCAATTTGGTCTGAGCAAAAGCGAATAAGAAAGCAGGGAATAGACTGCCTGCAAAACCAACAACTAGAAAGTATTTAGATTTGGACCAGTCGATATCTTTAAATCGATAGATGAAAATAGGAAGGAAAAATAAAGCGGTTATGGTAATTCGAAGCGAACCAACTTGACCTGCATTAAAAGATTCTAAGCCTCTTTTTATAAGAATGTAGGAGCTTCCCCAGATTAATCCAAGCAACAGGATCAGTAACCATCCATAAATGTCAGGAGCTTTTTCAAGATTCTTTTTGTTTAATGCCATTAAGGCACAAATATAATAGAAATAAAAAAAGGTAGCCGGAAATTTCCAACTACCTATAGGAACAAATAAACGAAAATTATTTATCCAATACTAAAACATGAAGCGCAAAGCCCCGATGGGGAGGCTCTGCAACTTCCGGCTTAAGGATTTTTTCATAGCTTTAGAATCAATTTTTCAACCGATTGCTACTATGTTCATGACTCCTCTTTGCCGTTTTCTTCCTTAGGTAATTCTGAAACGACTTCAGCTTTACCATTTTCAACAGCAACAGTTTCTGGTGTTCCCAAATACTGAGGGAGATTCATACCTGCCATATTAAACAAGTCAGATAATGGCGGTACGGATTTATAAAGCCCGGAGACAAACTTCGAGGTGGAGTTGCCTTCGCCTTCGTTATTGCCACCTTCCCAGACGGTGACTTTATCAATTTTGATATTTTTAATCGCTTCAACTTGAGTAGCAACTAAATCTTCCAATTTATCTGCAATCAACATTAAGACTGCATCTCTGGAATTGCCACCTGCTGCTTTTACGATTTGCTCAAAACCTTCTGCTTGTCTGCTTAGGATTTCAAACATACCTTTAGCCTCCGCTTCCCGTTTTAAGAAAATTGCATCTGCTTCCCCTTTTGCTAATCTTCTGGTTTGCTCCGCTTCTGCTTCCGCATCAATTTCCATTTTTCGTTTCGCGATTTCAGCCTGTACAATTACATCTGCTTTTTTGGTTGCCATCTCTCTAGCCGCCCGGGCTTCTTCCGCTTCTTTCTCTGCGAGATAAGCTTCTTCCAAACCTTTCGCTTTTTGAATTTGCTCCGCTGTAGTTGCTAATCTTAAAGCTTCTGCCTCTTTTACTTGACGTTCTGCATTAGACTGTGCAATTTTAATTTTAGCTTCGTTCGCTCCATCAATCGATTTAGCATCCGCTTCAGCTTCTCCAATTTGAGCATCCGCATCAGCAGAAGAAACCTGGATTCTTTTGTCTTTATTTGCTTTCGCTTCTCCAATAGATCCGTCTCTGTTTTTTTCCGCAACACTCATCTTAGCATCATTGATTGCTTTTGCAGCAGCTTCTTTACCTAATGCTTCGATGTATCCTGATTCATCTTGGATATCGGTGACGTTTACGTTGATTAGCTGAAGACCAATCTTGCGTAATTCAGCTCCTACGTTAGAAGCAACATTAGATAAGAATTTATCACGATCTGAATTAATCTCTTCAATATCCATGGTTGCAACTACTAAACGTAGTTGACCGAAAATGATATCTTTTGAAATGTCTCTTATTTGATCTTTCGTCTTTCCAAGTAAACGCTCAGCAGCATTTAGCATCGTGCCTTCCTGGTTAGAAATACCTACTGTAAAACGAGAAGGAACATTAACTCGGATATTTTGCTTTGAAAGAGCACCTCTTAAATCCACATCGATAGAAATTGGAGTCAAATCCAGATATTCATAATCCTGAATGACCGGCCACACAAAGGCAGCTCCACCTGCCAAACATTTTGCTGAGCCACCACCAGTCTTACCGTAAATGACTAATATTTTATCTGAAGGGCATCGCCTATATCTAGTGACTGCCCACATTAGCGTTAGAAGAACTAACACCACTAACCCGATTGAAATTATGCTTATTGGTCCCATAAATGAATGATTTTTTTTGTTTAATTAATTGATTTTTTATGTAGTTGTTTTAAAATAAAGTTTTGTTTTTTAGCTGTGCTTGATCGGGCGAATAGATGCGGAGTGTAATACTCAGTCATTGATTCACGACAAGGCAAGGCCAGGACTGACAAAGATTAATTTATCAGAGGTTTAATTATTTTTTAAGTTTATAAAATTTGAAATTATGCTTTTATATAATGGTCTACTGGTTCTACCAATAGTATGTCATCATTTAGTACTTCCACAATTTTGACGGCTTTTCCAGTAGGGATAGCGTCGCCATCTGTCACTGCATCTAATTCTTTCATCGCACCGCTTAGCTTTACATGGATTTTACCAAATCCATTTTTGTTGGCAGGTATAGGAATATACACTTCTGCATTTTTGAAAACGGCTTTTTTCAAATTTACGGTTCCTGATTCACTCATTTTATAAAACAAGTACATCATATAGGCTACTAAGAGCATTGCAGCGGTTCCGGCGGCAAAAGCCATCGTTATAGCAAGCCAGGAAGCTCCACCTGCATTTAACACCAATACTCCCGTCCAACCAAAGAAAGTGAAAAAAGCAATGATGCTTCGTACAGATAAAACAGTGAATCCGGTATCTAAACCGCCACTTACATCCGCATCACCACCTATGTCAATATCTGCATCTCCATCGAAATCCAGACCGATCATACTCAATACAAATTGTATAAGGAAAAGCACACTAAAGATGAGGGCGATTGCCCAAAATACTTTCTCCGCATTGTTCAGCGGATTCCACCATTCTTCCATGAATAATAATGTCATGATCTTGATTAGTTGATACTTTTCGAAGTTTTACAATTCAATTGTTATATACTTCGGCTTACAATCTAAATATGCTGCAAAAAGTTAAATTTTTCATAATCTATCGACAAATAGCGATGAAATTTCGGCAAATGTTGAAAAAATCCTTCGATTTATTATTTATATGTGGACAAATGTAAAATCTTCATTCTTAATCTTTAATTAAAAAAGCTTTTCTTACTAACTTAGCGGGCATTCTTGCTGGTCACTGAGAATGACCCTCCAGCAAATCACCTCTAAATACCTTTCAAATTGGACGTTAAACTATTTTCAGGAATTAATTCCGAATACCTTGCTGAAAAGATTGCGGATTTTTACGGCTTTCCATTAGGCGAAAAAACCTTACTCCGTTTTAGTGATGGAGAAATGCAGCCAATCATTAATGAATCAGTTCGAGGCTCTTATGTGTTTTTTATTCAATCTACTTTTGCTCCTGCTGAAAATTTACTAGAGTTATTATTGCTAATTGATTCTGCTAAACGAGCGTCTGCAGGATACATCACCGCTGTGATTCCTTATTTTGGATATGCGCGACAGGATAGAAAAGATAAACCTCGAGTTCCAATTTCAGCTAAACTATTAGCAAAGATGATTGAAGCTGCGGGTGCAAATCGAATCATGACAATGGATTTTCATGCAGATCAAATTCAGGGCTTTTTTGATATTCCTGTGGATCATTTAAAAAGTGAGGCGATCTACATTCCATTTTTTAAAGAACAGGACCTTTCGAATGTCACCTTTGCTTCTCCTGATGTAGGGGGGGTAAAACGAGCAAGAACCTATGCGAAGTATTTTGAACGAGATTTAGTGATTTGCGATAAGTATCGTAAAAGAGCAAATGAAATTGCTGGAATGACCGTGATTGGAGAAGTGAAAGGAGCTGATGTGATTTTGGTAGACGATATTGTAGATACAGCTGGGACACTTTGCCGGGCTGCAGATATAATTATGGAAAAGGGAGCCAAAAGTGTAAGAGCTATTTGTACCCATCCAGTACTATCCGGCAAAGCCTATGAAAATATAGAAAAGTCAAAAATATCGGAGATTATAGTTTGTGACACCTTGCCAATCAGGCAAAAGTCGAAGAAAATAAAAGTACTTTCTACGGCAAAACTTTTTGCCAGAGCGATTAGAAATACACATGAACATAGATCTATCTCCGCTCTTTTTGTCGATGGTTAATTAATTTGGCGCTAGAAAGCCAGTTTCGTGCATCTTTTTTTAGGAAACGGTGCAATTTTTATATAAAATCACTATCTTTGCGTGCATTTTCATGAAATGTGATATTTATATCCTTGAAATAAAGAATTTAGCTTAAAGCTTTTTGTTATGGAATCAATTGCAATTACAGGAAACATTAGAAATGATTTTGGTAAAAAATCAACCAAGTCAGTACGTCGCGAAGGACAAGTGCCTTGTGTAATATACGGTGGTGAAAATAATGTACATTTTACAGCGATCACTAAAGAGTTTAAAAATCTGATATACACACCAGATTTTAAATTAGCTCAAATTACAGTAGATGGCAATACCTATAAGTGTATCGTTAAATCTATCCAGTTTCATCCAGTTACTGATAACATCATGCATATTGATTTTCTTCAATTAGTAGATGGCGCTTCAATGAAAGTAGAAATTCCTGTTCGTTTTAAAGGAGTTGCTCCTGGTACAAAAGCAGGTGGAAAACTTTTTTCTAAATTGAGAAGAGTAAAAGTAAAAACCACTCCTGAACATTTAACAGGTGAATTATTTGTTGATGTGACGAGTTTAGAGTTAGGACAATCTGTTAAAGTTCGAGATATAGAATTGGGCGAAGGAATGGAGTTAGAAACTTCTCCAGGAATTCCAGTTGCGTCTGTAGATGTACCACGTGCATTACGTAGTGCTCAGGATGAAGCAGAAGGTGAAGAAGGAGCAGAAGGAGCAGAAGGTGATGCAGCAGCAGAAGGTGATGCAGCAGCAAAAGAGTAAAAAAATTAAAAATATTAGTATATTAAAGAGACATAAGTCATTGCGACTTATGTCTCTTTTTTATTAAACCAATATTGTATGCAAGATCTTCGTATTTCTCTGGTTCAATCTATTTTACATTGGGAAGCTATTGAAAAAAATCTAGAAGCTTTTTCCGCTAAAATTTCTAATCTTAAAGGGAAAACAGATTTAATCATCTTGCCAGAAATGTTTACGACTGGTTTTAGTATGAATGCAAAAGCCCTTGCAGAGGATATGTCAGGACAAACCATGCAATGGTTTAAAGAGCAGGCGGCACAACTACAAGCAGCTATAACGGGTAGTTTTATTGCGAAAGAAGGAGATCATTTTTATAATCGATTGATCTTTATGCAACCGGATGGCACTTTTGCTCAATATGATAAACGACACCTTTTTACCCTTGCCAAAGAACATCATACCTATCAACCTGGGACCGAAAAAATCATAGTAGATTGGAAAGGGTGGAAGATTTGTCCGCTAGTTTGTTACGACCTTCGATTTCCTGTTTGGAGTAGAAATACGGAAGATTATGATTTGCTTATTTATGTTGCGAATTGGCCGGAGACTCGATCCGAGCATTGGAAAGCATTATTAAAAGCTAGGGCAATTGAAAATCAATCTTATACCATTGGTGTGAATAGAGTAGGGGTGGACGAAAAAGAACTAGTGTATTCTGGCGATTCTTCTTTTTTCGATTACTATGGAGCACAAATCTTTATGGCTTCAAAGACTGAAACTATTTTTACAACGACTCTATCAAAAACGAAACTACAGCATTATCGATCAAAATTAGATTTCTTACCGGATCGTGATTCTTTTACCATTTTATAATATCTGGCGTTTTTAAATCGTTTTTTCAAAAAACAGCTGAATCCTTTCTTAAACAATTCCATAAAAAAACGGCTTAGAAAAACCTAAGCCGCCCGTACTCGTTGAAAATATTTTTAAAAAATAACCCTATTAACTAACCTATTGACAACGAGATTGTTTTTTTTAATCAAACCTATATATGATAAAGAACGATTTAAAATTCAATTTGTTGTTTGTCTTTTTAGCCTTTTTAGTTGCATCCTGTTCTGTTAACAAAAGGGATGTTATCCGCAAAAGCCCAACGGCTAGTAGTAAAAATAAGGTACGTAAGGGCATTGTAGCGCATGCGAAAAAGCAAATAGGGGTGAAATATGTCTACGGAGGAAAGACGCCGAAAGGCTTTGATTGCTCTGGTTTTACGCGTTATGTTTTTAAAAAGGAAGGCGTTGAGCTTTCAGGTAGTTCGAAGATCCAGGCAAAGCAAGGTAAAAGTGTTAATATTAAATGGGCTAAAAAAGGAGACCTTTTATTTTTTGGGGAAGGTGGGAAAATTAGTCACGTCTCTCTTATAGTGGAAAATAATAAAGAAGGAATTCAGGTCATTCACAGCACCTCGTCGAGAGGAGTCATTCGGGAGAATATATCCAAATCTTCTTATTGGAAAAAGAAAATGCTCTTTGCTAGAAATATAGTGGGGAACTAAAGAGATATTGTCAAATGGATATGTGGTTATATAGTTATATGGTTAATTAAAAAGAAAATAACCATATAACTACATAACGATATCAC
>CAYXQH010000154.1:0-10741 GCA_964467425.1 uncultured Saprospiraceae bacterium | reverse complement strand
GAAGGGGGCTGTATTCGGTATTCGGTATTCGGTGTTCGGTGTTCGATGTTCGGTGTTCGGTGTTCGGTGGAACCGAACTGTTAAAGACGAATACCGAAGACCGAAATCATATTTACTTCATTTTATTCCTTGATTTCTTCTTTCATTTTTTCAAGCTCTTTTTGAATATAATCCATAGTTTCCTTGTTAACTCTATCTGTGAGCGTTTTTTTACGATGAATCTTGGTGGCTGTTAAATAACCTTTTTTTGATTTCGTTCTTCCTTTTGCTGTTTCTGTCATTTCTTGATCCAGCCCGAAAACCCAGGTTTTTTTGATGAGTATCTTATTTTCTATTTTTGTAAAATCTCCCTGAATTTCCATTCCGTCCAGTTTGCTCGTTTCAATAGGGTGGTCTTCATAGTATTTTTCTCTTTCTCGAATGGAAGTGAAGTACTTTGCTTTTTGGAAATAGTATGTTTCTTTTGTGGGATTCAGTAAATAATCAAATTCCGGATCTAAATAAATATCTTCTTCTGCTTGTCCGTTAACTTTTATTTTTCGTTTCCCGAATTCTATTTCCCTGGTTAAAGATTGATAAGGCCCAAGGGTGATTTTTTCACCATCTTCAAATTCAATGGTTAATTCTTCCTTGCCTGGATTATCAATATAGATCTCTTTTGAAGGAGAAGAACAGGAGCAAATGATTAAGCAGAAAATAAAAAGGTAAAGTTGGTTTTTCATGGCTTTGATGTTTTAGTATTAAAAAAATGAGACTGAAAAATACTGTTTAAATTTCTAATTATAGCAGTATAGATGCATAAAATTTTGATAATCAATAAATTAGACTACCTTTGACTCAGCATTTGAATTTCGTCGGTTTTTACTACCACCCCTAAGGTATAAGCTTACAAAGTTGGAAAATGATTTTTTCACTCCTAGTAAGCGAATAATATGGAATCGAAATACTTTGAAGTAGAGTCTTCCAAACCTTTTTCTGAAAGCCTAATCTGGCAAATTAATCGTGACTTTTATCAAAACAACGGAATAAGCGCCTGGAGTGATGACATCGTTCCGCATCATATGACCAGTAATTCAATGGTCGGCAAGACTTATGCAGAATTGATACTAGCCCTTTTAAAAGATTTATCAGAGAAGAAAAAGACGGATGAAGTGGTTTATATTTTGGAGCTTGGTGCAGGACATGGTCGTTTGGCTTTCCATATCCTGATGCATTTGGAAAAATTAGTAGGATCTGTTGATATAAAACTTCCACCGTATTGTTATGTGCTGAGTGATATCGTTGAAGAAAACCTTAATTTTTTTCAGGAGCATCCTCAATATCAATCGTACTTTGATAAAGGACTTTTGGATGTCTCTTATTTTGATGCTTTCGAAAGTCAGGAAATCAAGCTTCGTCATGCTAAAACTACAATTCGACCAGAGGAGTTGAAGCAACCGATTATTGCTATTGCGAATTATTTCTTTGACTCTATTCCAAATGATTTATTTTTATTTGAAAATCAAGAAGTTTCTGCATGCTCTGTTGCATTACGATCTAAAGAAGACCCATCGAATCTTAGCCCCGCAAAATTATTGAAGAGTCTTGAGTTTCAATATGTCAATAAAAAAGTAAGCGAGCCGTTTTATGAAGAAGCTTTGCTTAATGAAATTTTGGAGGATTATAAAAAACTACTTTTCAATTCTTATCTTTTTTTTCCTGAAAAAGGAATGCGATGTATAACAAATCTAAAGAATTTCTCTGACGAAGGTTTGGTTTTATTATCAATGGATAAAGGTTTTCATGAAATTCATGATTTGAAAAAAAAGAAAGAACCGGATATTGTTCGACATGGAAGTTTTTCACTTTGGGTAAATTATCATGCCTTAAGTGCATTCTGCAAAAAGCAAGGAGGTAAGGTATTCTTTCCTTCCTTTTCAAATTTTCATTTAAATATAGGATGCCTTCTGTTTTTGAAAGAGAGTGAGACATATCCGCAGACGGATTTAGCTTATCAGCATTTTGTAAATGATTTTGGCCCTGATGATTTTAATAGTATAAAAAAACTGGCTTATTTTAATGTTTCCAGGTTGACGTTTAAAGAATTAATTGCTCTATTTCGATTAAGTGCTTATGATTCTACTTTTTTTATAAAACTACTCCCACGTTTAAAACAAGTTGCACAAGCCATCACGGTTAATGAACGAACAAGATTGGCGCAAACCCTCCACAAGATTTGGCTGATGTATTTCAGTATCAATGAAGACTATGACCTGGCTTATGAATTAGGCGGGATGTTTTACGACCTGGGTTTTTATCCTGAAGCATTAAATCACTTTGATTACTCTATCAACTTACATGGACAAAAGGCTGATATTTATTATAATAAAGTACTCTGCTATTATCAATTGAGAGAAGACGTTCTTTTGGTACAAACATTAAATGAAGCTAAAAAGGCTTTTCCAAATAATGCTATGATTGAAAAGCTAGAAAGTCTTGATATGAAAGCGACGTAGGAGTTTTGAATATTGAATGAGGAATGAGGAATGAGGTTTTATCGTGATCTTGAAAAATAGGAATAGATAATAATATAAAAGACTCCTAAGCCTCCAAAAAACAGTGCAATTTCTGACCCTCCACTTAAGTAAGCTAAAAAAGCTAGTCCAAGGAATAAAGAAATAAGAAAAAGATTAAGCAATTTAGCTTGGCCAGTAGGAAACGCATCGTTTTCCGATTTAAGTTGTTGTTCTCTACTTTTTGCGATGTTTTTTTGAATCTCTTTTACCAAATCATTCTTTTTGTTGTCTAAGTAAAGGTTTAAAAAATACTCAGCTTGCCTGCTATCCACTTCATGTGATTCTTTATCAAATTTTCGTCCAACGAAAAGGATTATGAATTTATAATCTGTGGATGTGCCAACAGCACTAAGTAGTATTTTTTCACTTGGTTTTGACTGTTCAATAAACTCTAAGGTAGGACTATAACATACTTCTTCTTCATCCATTTGGTTTAATAAATCCAATTCTTCTTTCCAGGGGTAGGCTCTAAACAGTTCCAGCACTTCAGTTTTAGAAAGATGCAGATCGTAGACAACCACCTTTGATTTATTGGGATGACATATAGTATAGCTGTATTGCATTATTTAACTACTTGATAAATATTTTAGCACCGCCTGAACAATTTTCAGAGGACACTACTACCACATATGCACCTTTTGGCAAGCCAGATAAACCAATACTTTTTTCCAGATGGTTTACAAAAGAAGCTTTCAAAATTCGGCCATTCAAATCGTAGATTTTAATATGATAAGCATCAAGTTTCGGAAAACGAAGGGTTAGTTCTTCTTCTAAAACCTGAACCGTATAATCACAATTCGCAGCGTCTAAGATTTCAAAAACATCAACGGTTTCTTCTATTAAAGTATTAATAGTCGTGTTGGTAGTAATTGGTAAATTGAAATCGAAAAAGATGTCAGCTTGATTTGTAAAAGTGGTACCCACAGCTTGGTTTGCCAAATTGATTTTGTATTTGATAAAGCCATTACTTTCGACTTCGTTTGCTGTGCTATCGGGTAGATTTATATCGTTAAAGGTCCATTGCAATAGTCGGCCATTTTCAATAAAGTCGAGATCATAGGGATGACTATAAGCCATCACATTCAATGATAAAATATCTAAATCAACGTCTAAAGGGTTACTGATCACAACATTTCTTGCGGTATCGGTGCCAATGTTTTGAAAGTGAATCGTGTATTCCAGATTGCTTGTCGTGACTGGAATATCTCCCATTACTCCAATGCCTGCAGGGTGAACTTCAATGAAGTTCGGATCGTAAGGGCCGGTAATAATAGTACAAAGCGTATCGGAGTTGTTTTCTAAAGTTAGGTCAAGCCCTCCGTTGGGGATAACTAAACCAAGATTCTTTAAGGTGTCTCCAATCAACTCAGGATCGGGAGGAAGCGTAAAACAAACTTTAACATTTTGTATTTCTTGCCAGTCCAATTCATTTATATCAAAGGTGAATTCATTTCCAACCATTGAACTTGGAGGTGTATCTGAAGAATCGAAACTGAGCAATTCGTCAAAGCTAGCCGTCAAGGTCCCTGATGTTAACCTTGGAGCATTATTTTTCACGCTAAGCATATAGCAAGTTTGAAAGCCAGGGTTCGCTCCATTCATAG
This sequence comes from uncultured Saprospiraceae bacterium, assembly GCA_964467425.1. Taxonomy (GTDB): domain Bacteria; phylum Bacteroidota; class Bacteroidia; order Chitinophagales; family Saprospiraceae; genus JAHDHW01. The sequence continues at coordinate 6,582 of CAYXQH010000154.1, read as the reverse complement.
CGGTCAGAGAAAGGGACAAATCAATCGCAGAAGTATCTGGTTCAAATCCAATATGGTTGCTGTCGCTAGTCGGATTAGGAATTGAAAGTGTCACATCATAAATACCATCTAGAGGAACACCATAGCTATGGTATACAGGAAGAATGCCTTCAATTTCGTAGGTATCTGGTTCAGAAAACAAAAGACTATATGCTCCTTCATTATTTGAGAATGAAATTCGATCTTGATTGACGGTTTGTACAAAGCTATTTGCAATGGTCTGGTCATTGGCGTCAAACATTCCATTATAATTATAGTCAGAATACAAAAGGCCTCTTGTACGGTATAGCAAGTTTGGAAGAAAGCCAAAAGCAGCCTGATAAGTTGCCCCAGAATTACCTTTTCTACCTGCTATATAGATATCGTTTTCTGCTGTTATAAATAAGTCGGCAGAGTAGGTAATTTCACTAGTATCTAATGGGATGACATCCCAAACACCATTTTCACCAACCGCAATAAATTCACTAAACAAACAATAGATTTGATCTTCGTTTCCTAATTCCATGTCGTACATAAAACCAGTAAAAGGGATTTCGATTGGATCTGACCATTGATCATTTGTATAGTTCATATAGAAGTTGTAGTCAGTCAGATAATCGGTCACAGCAAGTAAAGGATCATTATTCATGTCCAGTTCTAGGTAAGTGTAAAATGCTTCAGGATATCCATAGGTTTCACCATCGAAATAGCTTGTATCTGTATCCGTATAACGAAGTACACCTGCGGGTGTAAAACAAGCTACATCAAAACAGATAGAGGAGGCGGTGGTCATCCATTTTTCATTATTATTGTCGATTTCAATTTCTCGAAGGCTATTTGGATTCATGCCTATTCCGAAGTTATAAAAATTATGCATCGTCCATTCCGTTCCATCATATTCGTATAATCTATTACTGGAGGTCCACCAAATCCTGTTTTCAGATTCTACTTTAATATTGCTTGCATTAAAATTAACTGCACCATTTGTTGGGTCATGGATTGTCCATTCATTATTCACGAGGTCATACTCCAACACTCGATCACGGGTAGAAATCCAAAGCTTATCTTGCAGGCTTGCATCAATGCTCCTTGGGTATGCATTTGCTAAAGGGAGTCCTGTATCTAGAATATCGAAGGCGATCCAGTTTACGCCATCGTATTTTACGATTTTTGTCCCTGATCCCATCCAGAAATCACCATTCGCATCTTGTTCAAGCGCTCCAACGTAATTATCAAAAACGGCAGGATTATACCAGGTCCAGTCTTCAACACTTTGTCCAGATAATTGAATGGATATAAAGAGAAAGCCTAAAATGTAGCAAGTTTTCATAATCTTTAGGATTGCGGTGATGTTGATTCCATTGGATGGATCATGCTTTAAAATCAATAGTTTTGTATAATTATGACATGGATTTGCTCCCACGATTCTGATACGACTGTAGGAGTCATAAGACCCGATTCGACGAAAAGTCAAAAGGGGTAATGGGAAGCGCTAATCTTAATTAAATTCTAATGCAAGATACGAATTAAATTACATACGCAGTTCCACTTTCTTAGTGATCTGCATGAGGTTATCAATTATTGCCTGGTCATAAGCATCGGCATGTGCATTTCCATAGGCTCCTTTGTCATTATCGAAATACTTTCCGTTCGCGTCTTTGTGCTCGTCAGAAACGGCAAGGTCGTATAAAATATCCGCGCCTTTATCTGCAGAGGACCAAAACTTTCCAAAAGCTTCTCGAACCATATTTGTATTTAATAATGATCCGGGATTAACAGCGACGACTGTGATATCTTCTAGCGTATTCGCAAGGAAAAAACTCCACATAGTCAAAGCAAGTTTACTTTGCGCATAAGTGTTGTTTTCAGGGCCCATTTCTCTTCCAGTTAAAATTTCTTCGGTTAGAGAACTTTGAGCAGCAGAGCTTAGATTTATAATTCTTGGATCGGTTCCTTTTCTAAGGATAGGAAGGAGTGAATTCGTCAAAATATAAGGCGCATAATAATTAACGACAATTCGTAAGTCAATTCCATTTTTGTTTGCTTGAACCTGACTTTTAAAAACACCGGCATTATTGATCAAAATGTCAATCTTCGGTACATTCTGGATTATTTGATTAGCCATTTGTTTGACGTCATCCATATCTGAAAAATCTGCTATAAAACCTTTGATGTTTTCATTCTTTGAAAGCTCTTTCACCTCCTCGATAACCTTCGTGAGTTTATCTTGTCCTCGTCCATGCAGATAGATTTCATGTCCATCTTTCGCAAGTTTTATAGCTGCGAGTTTTCCAATTCCGTCCGTACTTCCAGTGATTAAAATTGTCTTATTCATGATTTACAGGTTTTTAATTTTTATGGAAAAGAGGTAAAACATCTTTTGCCAATATTTCTAAAGTATGCTCTATGTTTCTAGTATTAAAACGTAGGTTTATTCCTACATGATTAACACCAAGTGATTTTAAAAGTTGTAAATATTCTATTAAAGGTTTTATACCTAGCCTAAATCCTAAATGGATATGTTGTGGTTGGAAATTTTCATCTTCCATCAAATCAATATGTAATGGCTGCATAAATGGTTTATTCCGCTGCTGTAATTTCGTTGTGAGTTGTCGCCATTCGGTAATGTTGAGCTCCTGCATATACAAATTTCTCGGATAGTACATCCAGCCATCTGCATGCTCCGCAATCCAATCTAATGACTGACGGCTATGACCAGTGACTAGCATTGGGATTTTAGGACCCGTTGATTTTGGTAGCACATCAACTCTACCATTTAGCGTTCCGTAGTGATTTTCGTCTAATTCTGGAAAGCTTTCCTGTGATTTTCGAATAAAATGAAAAGCGTCCCGAAATAGTTCGGCTCGTTTTTCAAAATCAATATTCATTGCAGGATACTCATCAGGTCGATCACCGGAAGCTACGCCTAAAATTAATCTTCCGCCTGAAAGCTGATCAACCGTCGCTGCAGATTTTGCAACATGAACAGGGTAGTGGAGGGGCAAAGCAATACTCCCGACTGCAAGTGCAATATCAGAAGTTATACTGGCTGCATAGCCCAGATAAGTAAATGGGTCAAATGTCTGTCCTGCATCTCCAAATGAAGGAACATGTAAGGGAACATCACGAACCCATAAAGCTTTAAATCCTAATTGGTCCACGAGCTTGACTCGCTTAAGATGGTTTTCCATAGAAGGAACTGAGCTTTTAGTATAATGCTCAATTGGCACTACGATTCCAATGCTTAACTGATCCTGCTTAAAAACGGAATTATAACCTTTATTTATTTGTTCAAATTCTCCCATAGTGTATTAAAAATCTTCGAGGACAATTTTTCCTTTGGCTTTTCCTGATTCTAATAATGCATGTGCTTTTCTCAAGTTTTCAGCATTGATCTTACCAAAATGTTCACCTAAGGTAGTTTTTATTAGACCTTCATCGATCAACCTTGCCGCTTCATTCAGAATGTTATGCTGCTCAATCATATCTTCTGTTTGAAAGATGGATCGAGTAAACATTAATTCAATATGAGTGGAAACTGCTTTTGCTTTAAAAGGCATCACATTTAAAATGGAAGGATCATCAATCAAACCAAATTTACCCTGCGGTTTTATGATTTTTACAATTTCGTCAAAATGTTGTTCGGTCGCATTTAGGCTAATGATATAGTCAGGTTCAGCAAGCGATTATTTTGTTAATTCTTTACTTAACTTATTTCTATGATTGATCACATGATCCACGCCTAATTCTTTTAACCACGCCGTAGTCTCTTCTCTTGAAGCCGTTCCTATAATGTTGAGCTTGGTAAGTTTTTTTACTAATTGAACGAGGATAGATCCAACACCACCCGCGGCACCAATAACTAAAATGCTTTTTTCCGCATTATTTTTATCGACGTTCATTCTATCAAAAAGTAATTCCCAAGCAGTAAGTGTAGTCAAAGGCAATGCAGCAGCTTCGCTATTTGATAAGCTTTTTGGTTTAAAACCAACAATCCTTTCATCAACCAATTGAAATTGGGCATTACTTCCTGGGCGATTTAAATCTCCAGCATACCAAACCTCATCGCCAACATTGAATAAAGAAACCTCATTTCCTACTTCTTTGACTACTCCTGTTGCATCCCAGCCGATGACTTTCCATTGCCCTTCTTCTGGTTGCACTCCTTTTCTAATTTTAAAATCTACCGGATTTACAGAAATTGCTTTAATTTCTACCAGTATATCTCTTCCAGAAGCTTTAGGCATATCTAATTCAATATCCTGTAATGCTTTTTCGTTTTCAATGGGAAGATTTTCTTGATAAGCTATTGCTTTCATTTTCTAATTGTAAGGTGTTAAGATAAATTTATATCCCTTCCACAAAGATGGACTTTTTTACTAAAATCAGAACACATTTTTTAAACAACTTTATAGAATAAATCGCCAATAAATTGAAAAAAGGTATATTGTGCAAATCATTAAAATAAAAGAAAATTAGTATGAAGATCCGATCTATCTATTTTATAATAATCTGTTTGATAGGCTTCAATGTATTGATGCCTGATTCCTCCTTTGCGCAAGAGCAAGAGAAAACCTTTGTGTATGGGGATGCTTTGCCAGATGCACCAGAATTGGCTATGAGAGGAGATTATCAAGTCGGAGTACGTACTATTAATTTAGTGAATAAAGGGCAAGTTGATATTCTTAATTCAAAAGGTGGTGTAGATCCATTGTATGATCGGAAATTGACTGTGGAGGTTTGGTATCCTACTATGAAAACAGATAAAAAGGAAGCTTTGATTAGCTATGAGGAGGTTATGGGAACTTTTGGTGATCCGAAAAGACCAATCAAGCCTTTTACCTTTTTAGGAAGAGCAAGTCGGAATGCTGCTCCGGTGACAAAAGATGGAGCATTTCCTTTAGTCGTGGTGTCACATGGTTATGTAGGATCTCGATTTCTAATGACCTATTTGACTGAAAATTTAGCTTCGAAAGGATATGTCGTGGTGGCTATAGATCATGCAGAATCGACCTTTAGAGATGCAGCAGGATTTCAAAGTACTTTACTGAACAGATCAAAAGATATTTTATTTGTTGTGGATGAAATGGCAAAGCTGGGTACGACTAAAAAAGCTCATTTTTTGACTGGACTAGTTAATGCGGATCAAACGGCTATTATCGGTTATTCGATGGGAGGATATGGTGCGCTCAATGCGGCAGGAGCAGCTTATAGTGATTTCGCACTTAACTTTTTTGTTGGAATGACTGGTGGGAGTAAAGCTTTGGAAGTTCGTGGAAGTAAAAGCGAAGCGTTTAAAGAATCTTATGATCCAAGAATTAAGGCAGTGATTGCTTTTGCGCCCTGGGGTATGGACAAAGGCGTGTGGGATGCGGAGACTTTGAAAGGATTGAAAGTACCTACTTTTTTTATAGCTGGAAGTGAGGATGATATTTCTGGATATGAAAAAGGCATAAAGGCAATTTATACTGGAGCAGTTAATGCAGAGCGTTATTTATTGACTTATGATAACGCCCGACATAATGTAGCTCCAAATCCACCGCCAGTAGAAGCTTTAGAACCGGGGCTGCACTTTGATGAATATTACCGGTATGCAGAACCTGCCTGGGATGAGCGGCGTATTAATAATATTAATCAACATTTTATAACTGCATTTTTAGGTGTCCATCTTAAGGAGAAAGATTATAGTGAATATTTGGATTTGAAGGAAAATTCTAATGATGGAACATGGAATGGTTTTAAAGCTCGTTCCAGTACAGGGTTGGAGTTATTGCATTCGGTTCCGGAGAAGTAGTTGGAGGAGGTGTTTGGTTTTCGGTATTTGGTTTTCGGTGTTCGTTATTCGGTTTTTGGTTTTCGGTTTTTTGAGTATACGTAGGGTGTTCCGGGAGGCAATTCGTGAATCGCATCTGCTAATGTTTTGGGTGGTATCGTTAGTTTTCTTAGGTTTAAATCAATCCAGGCTCCCTTTAAAGTTATATGCGCACTTTTTTCATTATTATTGAAAATTTCATGGTGTAAAACCCATCTGGAACCATCTTCAGAAACCTCACCTTTCAAAAGATTTATAGTGATCGTATCATCCGGATGAATTTCCTTTATAAAGGAGCATTCTTCTTTGAAGACAACAGGGCCAATATTTGCTTTTTTCATAGCAGTAGTATCAAATCCACAGGATGCAAAAAATCTGATTCTTGAATGGGCGCCGTATTCATAATAGGAGGAGTGGCGTAAATGTCTATTAAGGTCTGAATCTGACCATCGTACTTCAATCTGCTTTTCAAATTTTTTCATAGACGTGTTTTCATTGATCTTTATTGGTCAAACAATCAAAAAAATTATTTGTTCCTCATTTCTTCTGGAAATTTATCGTCTATTAGACGGAGTTGAATATTATGTTCCAGCCAGGCTTTTAATCCAGCTATTACTAAGGTGAAACCACCGGTTGAGTCGATTACTTTATTACTTACTTCAATATCGGAGCCAAGAAAGTTGTAGTTTTTAATAATAACAAAAGTGCTTTCCGGGTTAATTGAATTGAACTCCCAGCTAGCTGTAGATCTG
>CAYXQH010000153.1:0-10793 GCA_964467425.1 uncultured Saprospiraceae bacterium | reverse complement strand
TTGGAACTAGCAGTTTGGCTAGAGAAACAAGATGAAGTGGCATGGGTTAACTACCCGGGATTGACTAGCAGTAAATACCATGAGCTAAGTAAAAAGTATTTACCAAAAGGACAAAGCGGGGTTGTTACTTTCGGATTAAAAGGAGGCTATGAATCTGCTAAACAATTGACAGATGCTACAGAAATATTTTCGCTACTTGCGAATATAGGAGATACCAAATCTTTAATCATTCACCCTTCAAGCACAACGCATCAACAACTTTCTGAAGTGGATCAAAACGCAGCTGGAGTAAGTGCTGATTTAATTCGTTTATCTGTTGGTCTGGAAGATATTGCTGACTTGAAAAATGATTTAACGCAAGCATTTAAAAAGATAGTGTAGGAATATTGATTCATACAAAAACAAAGATAGATCTATGAATGCTTCTGTTAAAATAAATGTTTTAGAAAAATTTAGGTTAAAAACTTATGAAACTTTTAAGGGAGTCCAGTATGAAAAGCTGGACATCTCTTATGAGGTTTTTGGCCGAAAATTACATACTGCACCGATTGTTTTAGTAAATCATGCTTTGACTGGAAATTCAGATGTGGGTAGTCCAGAGCGAGGTTGGTGGAAAGATTTAATCGGAGAAAATAAAGTCATTGACACTTTGCAATACACCGTTGTTTCTTTTAATATTCCGGGCAATGGTTACGATGGCGTTTTGATAGATAATTATAAAGATTTTATCGCAAAGGATATCGCTCGGATTTATTTTTTGGTATTGCAAGCACTTGGTGTTAAGGAATTGTATGCAATTATCGGAGGCTCTTTGGGAGGGGGCATCGCCTGGGAAATGGCAGGACTTTATCCGAATTTCGCCAAATACATTATTCCGATTGCCGCAGATTGGAAATCTACTGATTGGATTATTGGGCATAATGCTATCCAGGAAAGTATTTTACTTAATTCTAAAAAGCCTTTACAAGATGCACGTAAGATGGCCATCCTGTTTTACCGATCTCCTGCTTCCTTTACAAAGCGTTTTAATCGTACACGAACCGAAACACAGCGAAGTTTTAATGTTGAATCCTGGCTAGATCATCATGGGCATAAATTAGAAAACAGATTCAGTTTAAAGGCCTATTTGATGATGAATCATTTATTGACGACGATTGATGTTTCTAAAGATCATGAGTCAATCGAAACTACACTAAGTGCTATTAAATCTAAAGTTATTCAGATTGCAGTGAATAGTGATTTGTTTTTTATAAAAGAAGAAAATTTAAAAACTAAAAAGTTATTGGATCAATACAAGGTTGCTAACGAATATCATGAAATTGATTCTATTGATGGGCATGATGCCTTTTTAATAGAGCATGAACAGATTTCAAATTTTTTACGACCTCTGTTTCAAAAGACTTTATAAGAAGGAAGGAGCAAAGTATTTTTTAAAACAGCATCCAAAGCTAATTGATTTTATGCTTTGGGTGCTGTCATTTTATTAGGCATTTATTCAATTAGAATAAAGCTTCCATTTTTTAAAAAACGATTTCCTTTTACAGTATAAAAATAAGTGCCTAATGGTAAATCGTTTATTGCTATCTGTCCGCTTTGCTCAATAGTCGATCGCAAAACTTCTTTTCCTGCACTAGAATAAATGTATACTTCTAAGGTTTCATCTAAATTGCTATCGATATGAAGATTCGCATTTTGTTTTACCGGGTTTGGATAAACGATGATTTTAGAAGCTAAAGCATTATTTGTAATAGACCGGGTAGGAGAGTAGGTGAAAGTGCCATCCTGATCTACCTGCTTAATTCGATAATAAGATACACCGGTCAATGGAGCAGGGTCAATATCCTGGTAATTTTGAATACCAGTAGTTCCGTTTGTTGCTGTCCGATTATTGATCGCTGAAAAATCAGAACCGTCTGCACTTCTTTCGATAACAAAATTCCTTGTATTCACTTCATTAGTAGTCGTCCATTCCAAATGAACAGTATTGTTTTCTAAAAGCCTTGCTTTAAAATTCAGCCAATCTAAAGGTAGTGGTGCCTCCGAGTTATTTGAAATTATAAACTGACTAAAACTCGTGATATTATTGTCTACACTAAAAGTTGAACTTCCATCAGAACCAGCAGTAGCAAGATCTGCTTTATCCTGAAAAGCCCAGGTAGAGGATTCTGCATTAGAGGACCTCTTGTAAAGAACTAAAGTGTTTGGATCATCTTGATTATCATTATTGACTGCACCAATTTTATCAAATTCGATACTTTCCAAAGTAGAGAAAGTCTCATTATTTCCATAATTGTTAACCACCCAATAACTTCTGCTGACTGGCTCTTCATCTGGATTTTCATCTGGAGCTAAATTGATTCTGCTCACCCAAAGTTCACCATCCGGATACGTTCCTGTATTTGGAAATACCATGGTGATGTCAGTATCCGTGAAATCAACCGTTCCTCCAGCTGTTACAGTTGCACTAGTGCTTGTACCACCACCTACAGGAGCAGTTGAAGTAATTCTTGTTCCGGCGCCACTCAAGCTGGCATGCTTGGTTCCAACACGATCTGTTATAATTCCTTCATTTCGATTAAATTGATAATAAGCAATCAAGGAGGCATCATCAACCGGTGCCTTAGTCAAATGGCGTAGTTCGCGAATATCGTTTTGAGTTTTCGCTTCATCCCAAAAACATACTTCGTCTATCATGCCATCCATGTTTCTTGATCCCCAGCCAAGGTAACTACCGATAAAGAGTTCTGTGTTCGTCATGTCTACCGCCTCCGGTGAAATATTGTGGGTGGCACTTTTTCCATTTAAATATAAAGTAATAGAGCCTGAGTTAACAACGATAGCGACATGCGACCATTCGTTTTCCGGAACAATCAAACCACTGCTCCACCACCATTGACCTCCCGGCCAATGATAGGCTAATTCATTACCAGGTCTATAATTAAGCCCGAAAGTATTTCCATCGCTGCCAATAACAATTCCTGTATAATCATCTTGAAAGCCATTCGGTTTGACCCAGGCAGAAATCGTGAGTTCATTAGTGGTTCCCATATCCATACCTGGAGTCAATGCATAAGCATTACTGGTGCTAAGCTCGATGGCATTTCCAGGGATCGTATCAGGCTCACACTCAGAAGTGACTTCAATATAATCTTCTATGGTCTGCGTACTACTTCCATTGTTGTCAGTCACTGTAAGTGTTACATCATAAAATCCGGGTGTGGTATAAGAAACCAAAGGTGTACGTTGATTAGAGGTAGATGGATTTCCACCTTCAAACGTCCAAGCCCAGGTAGCTCCTTGATCCGTCAAATTGGAGTGGTCTAAAAACTGAACTTGATCTCTGGTGCAATACGAAGAAAGGGTAGAAGAAGCAATTTGTGCAACTGGAGTAGATGCTTCATAAAATTCGCATTCAAAAACGGAGCGATTGGTTCCGTTTCTGATTTTTCCTTCTTTATAATAAGGTACTAATTGTGTTGAAAAAGTTAGCACCGGCAAATCTGTATTAAATAATTGCCAATCCGATAAGTTGTTATTTCGATAATAGACACCACGTCTTGTTCCAATGTAAACTCCGCCATCTGTTCCTCTTTGATGTTCAATATTCGTAATGTATTCACCATCTAATGTGGTCGTTGTAAGGTTCGTCCAGGTACTTCCACCATCTGTACTTTTATATACTTTTTCACCATTCAAATTATTATACCCAGAGCTTTGAGGTGTTCTCACTAGCCATAAGGTATTCGCATCTTCACCATCTACCGTGATGTCAAAAGGTGCCCAAAGATGATTGCTGAAATTTGTTGGAGTAATATCCGTCCAACTATCTCCGCCATCTGTCGTTTTCCATAGTTTCTTGACACCCCACCAGTCTGGATATTGTACTACATAAATAATATCCGGATCAGACCAGGCTACTTCAATAGACGTAATTAATTCACCACCAAAACTATGTATTAATTCAAAAGAAGTTCCGTTGTCCTCTGATTTCCATAAGTCACCATCTCTGCCAGAATAGACAATGTTATAACAACTAGGATGAAATTCTAAATTACTGGATTGTCCAACGATATAACTTGCATTAGGTTGTTTGTTGAAAGGGAAAGATCCAATAGAAACTGTCCGGTCACCCGGAAGAATTTTTCCACCACCATCGTGATAAATTTTTCGCTCGTTTCCATAATTTACAAAACCACGAATATTATCCCCACCTTGTGTGGACAACCATCCACCTTGATAAACATCATTATCTTTTAAAAGTGTACCATTATGATAGGTGCCCCCAACCATAACTTCGCCATCATAAAAGCCTGCACCAAAACCCCAGAAATCTGTTCCTTCGATTCCATTCATTCGTCTATTAATATTAATTCCGGCATCTGTAGAATAAAAAATACCTCCATCACAGGCGATCCATAATTCATTACCAAAAAATCCAACATCATGAATATCAGCATGCACGTAGTTTTGTTTATCTGGATGACTCCATTTAGCAGGACAGGTAAATGTAGAACCACCATCTTCAGATACCCAAAGATTTACTCCGGCTACAAAAATAGAATCTGCATTAGTAGGTGAAACTTCAAATCCTAAGTCATAATAATATTGACCACCATCATCATCGCCAACATCTGACCAGCCCATCAGGTTTTGATTGGTAGCTGCATCAGGCACACCTGCTGGATGAGGCCCGCAACATTGAAAGGTCCAGTTTGCTCCTAAATCAGTACTTACATAAACCCCGTAAAGTCCGCTTCCTCCATTGGCAGATCCGGTAGAGAGGGCATAAACATTATCTGGAGCATCAAGACTGACCGCTATCTCTGTTCGTTGTTGGTCATCATCAATGCCTGGTGATGGCCATCCGTTTGATTGTATTGTAAAACTAAGACCGTTGTCTGTTGATTTGTAAAATTCTGTACGATTGCTGATTTGCTTGACCGTATAGATGATATCTGGATCGTTTGGATGCAATTCAATTTCCTGGAAAATTCCAGTTTCAATCTGTGTCCAATTATCTCCGCCGTTTGTTGTTCTATAAAAACCATTATTAGAAGCAAGGAAAAGTATGTTGACATCATCTGGATGCATGATAATATCTCGAATAGAATGATCTAGAGATTGGAAGGTTGCATCTCCTATTTCATTCCAGGAACTTCCGCCATCCGTCGTTTTAAATAAATCTCCAGCGGCTGCAAAATAGACTTTGTCTTCATTGGTATGGTCAATTTCTAAAGATAAAACAGAACTGATCATTCGATCTGAAGTAAGAGCAGTCCAGTTAAGGCCATTGTCGGTAGATTTCCAAACACCAGCATTTGCTGTACCTGCATAAATTAAATCGGGATTGCTTGCAGATTGTTCAACGGTATAAACATGAGCTGCTCCGGGAGCATAACTTCGACTTGCTGCTTCTTTGTCAAAATCAAAAGGCCCAATTCCAACCCAACTGGAAGTAGGAGAGCGTTGTTGACGTAGTGACTCCGATTTTTGTAGGTATGCACGCTCGTTTTGATAAATTTCGCTGGGAGCTGTTTCCGTTCCGGAATGTAATCCATTATGATCACGGCTAAAAGATCGTACCCATCTCTTATAATATTGGGTATGTTTATTTTTTTGAAACGTATTTTTATCGTAATATTCCTTATATGCCTGAATGACTTCCCCAAGATCAGGGTTTTCTGAATACATCAATTGCGTCCATTCAGGAAGTGTTGAAGAAGGTTCCTCATATTTGTTTTCTAGTAGTTGCGAAAAGGAGGAATTTGAAATAAAAAATAGTAAAAATATTGTTAGGCTGGAAATTCTCATTCTCTTAATTGAAATTGGGTGAAAAATAATTAAAAAGATGCTTTAGGGGCATTGAAGATACAGAAAATACACCATAAAAAAAACCGACAAATGGATTTCTCCACTCGCCGGTTCTTTAAACACCAAATTAATTTCTATAAGTTCTTCGCTGCTTTTACTCTGTTTACAAAAGCTTTAGCAGTACCTTGATTAACAAGTTGTATTTCGTAGACTTCACCGTCTTTGAGTTTTACAGATTTTTCTTTCTTCTTTAAACCCTCTACCATTTGATTGTACTTTTCGTTATTAGACACCGTACTCATGATACCATCTTTATAACCAAAAAAGTAAAATGTTCCAGCAGGTGCTTTTATATAGATGTACATTCTGTTATCACCATTTGACATAATTTTAAACTCTACAAACGTTTCAAAATTTCGATTCAACATTTGACCATTCATACTGATTATTCCAAGCGACTCTCTGGTCGTTACAAATGATTGGTAATCTGATATCCATTTTAAAGGTAACTGGTCAAATAGAATAGTGTATGGATTATGCTCTTTTGGAATTTCCATAAAGCCACTTGACATAATATTTGAAAGTTGAGTCGATCGAACTTTTGCATTAGGAATCATTTCTGCCAATGCTTGTTCGTAAAATTCATGTGGTCGATATCCAATGATGGAAGCATCAAAAGAGCTAGCTGTTAAGTCATTCACGATGTAATTTAGAAGAGAAGAGGGGAGATGCATGTTTACACCTGCCATAGTGGTGATTTTATTCTTTGCTTGAGAAGGAATCACAGACGTTTGCATTTGACCTCCGGCAACAACGCTAACCATTTCATCTTCTACAGGTCCAAGATTGAATTTTCCCTGTAAGTCAATACTGCCATTTTTATCAGCATAGGTCAATAAGTTTCCATAATTAACACCGGAAGTCACTCTTAAAGAGTCGCCCATTAAAAACTCATTACTGTTTGATTTATATTTTAATAAACCTCTAGCCTCAAAAACTGGCCGATCTTTTCCAAATCGCAATGCTTGCATTACTACAGGATATAGACTTAAGTCTTCCCGACTAATAAAAAGCCCAGCTTTTATTTTATCACCGTATTCGTTTTTCGGCTCATCATATTGGATCAGTAAATTTTTCTTATCTGCTTCACAATTAATAGAAAACCAGGAAGGATCCTTAATGTGTTGCGCATTTAGTTGAGCAAAACCATCAAACAATAAATTTTCTTTAGAAGCCTCTAAGCTAATTTTTCCATTAAATTTTGTTCGGTTGTCGATATAGAAATCTTGATCTATGTCCACAACTGTTTCTGCTTGAGTGATGGATTTCTTTTTGCTCTTTTTACCTTTTCCAACACGATCACCTAAGATTTTAGGAAAAAATATCTCTTGTGCTTTAGTACCAATATTGTATTGGTAATATCCTGTCGCAGAGTAGGTCTTTTTTCCTTTAATGTTTACGGTCGCTTTATTGAAGACATGGTATTTGTTTGTCGTATTTGCTATGATTTTTGCATTTTCTAAAGTAGTGATTTCTCCTCCAGGACGAATATCTACTCTTCCGCTTTCAGGAATGACAAAAGCATCTGAAGTTTGGATGTCAGGAACACCTCCAAGTTTTAATTCACTTGTTTTTAAATCATACAATGCTGTAGCTCCTTTAAAAGATAAAGAATCCTGATCCTCATGGATAGAAAGGAAATTTCCAAGCTGATTTTCCTTAGATTTAAATTCTATCGTTTCATTTTTCATATCCCAGTCAAAGTCATTTAAACTAGTCTGGTATTTATTATAAGGCAAGGTAGTAATGATGTCTTCCTTGTTTGCCTTTACAAAACCCATTTGTTTGTCGAAATCTAATTTTGCATTTACATTCTTGGTGTCTAAGGCCAAGTGGTCGGTCCCTGTAGCTATAATTTGTAAATTGGCAGTATCAGATTGAGCGGCAAAAGCCTCAAATGAAATTAGATTGGCTGTGAGGATTCCTCTGTTAGAAGTGAAAACACCTCGACCTTTAATTCCATCCGGTGTCAATATTAGTAAGTCTTCTAAGGTATAGCCTTCCTCCTTAAACATCTCAAAACGATGCTCTAAGGATCGAATATACATACTGTCTTTGTATGGTTTCCAATCAACTGAAACATCCAATCCTTTAACTTGTGGTACACTCACAGAACCTGTTCGATCTTCGCTCACATCAAACTGCTTTGCACTAGTCAGTAATTGATCTGGTTTGAAGGTGATTTCCTCTGCATCGATAGAAGCCCATTGGTAGGTCACTACGCCCTTTCCAAAAAGACCTTTGTTGCTAAGATTCGTTTCTCCTTTGAAGTTTCCTTTTCCAGTATAGGAAGCATATCCATTTTCTGGTGTTTCATGGGTGAACCCTAAGGACTTGTCTTCTTGTAAAACTAGCTTCTCTTCAAATACAGGAAAGATATCAGCAGAGTGCATGGTTCCAGTAAAATCAAGGTCATCCTGAATCTCTTTATCCATATCTTCCAAAAAGAAAGGCTTCAATTTAAAATAGAAAGAATCACGATGATAACATTTATTCAGGGTTCTTTTATGATCGTAGTAAACATAGGATGGGCCTTTGCTATTGAAAATAGGAAACATATCTATTTTGTCCGTTCCTGATTTGTTTTCAGGAGCGTCCATCACTAAAGTACCACTCAGGTATTCAAGCCTGGAATCCATGGAATAGGCGACTGCATCACCGTTTTTATCTTTTTCGTTTGATGGAAGATATAGATCCATAAAGCGAACGGAGTCCATTTCGATTTCAAATTTATCATATTTAAAATGGTAGCCTCGCCCAGTAAACATACCGAAACCTGCATAGAGGTCTCCATCAAATTCGAGGTCTCTATTTTTTTTGATGAGCACTTGTTTGCCGGTAGGAACAGCTGCAATTTTATGTTCTCTACTGAATTCGAAATTTTTAATCCCATTGACCATCATGTCATTATTCTCTAGGTTTAGAACACCATTGGTTTCTTCACTTACAGAGGTTATCTTGAGATTATCAAAATCAGTTTTTTCTCTGCTGGCATCTGAATAATGATAGACTTTTTCTTTAACTATTATTTTGTTTTCTTTTTTTATATAATCAATAAAACCATCTTCCATCATATCCATTAAAAGACTTTGAATGTTTTTAGCTGAAAATCTGGAGTTTAATTTTGACGCAAAGAAATCAGCATCCAAATAGCCTAGGCCTTCTTTCTCATCTAAAATCCGCATGATAGAAATTGGATTGTAATCCGCTACGTTCTGATATTTCAAAAATACTTTGTTGCTATAGTAATGAAGGGACTCAAAATTTACTCTTTTGTTGGCGTTAATAAAGTCAGGAACTTTTTTTCCAAATTCTACTACACCTTTGTTAATATCCCAATCGATTCGATCAACATCCATATTAATATTATGGTAAGAACTAAAATACGGGGTTCGATCACTACCTCCTTTTCCACGGAAAAGATAGAGGATTCCTTTTTCTACATTATAACGGATATTTGAAGAAGTATGTGTAATAGAGTCTGTGCCGATATATAAACTGACATTGATTTTTTCTCCTACAACATCTTCTCCTTTTCGAATGATGAACAAATCAGATCTACAGTCAAGTGCAAGTTCATTTTTATCATTGAAAATTTTGATACTAGCTTTTTGATCTTTAGTACCTACACCATATATACTTGAGCCTTCCAATTTGAACCCTCCTTGATATTTTACACCTTTTCCAAGGTCATCAATTTTAAGTCTTTTTGTTTTAGAATTAAATCTAGGATAAGTTGGGTTTTTGACAATCAGTATTTTATCTTCAAAAGCTCCTTCAATTGGGCTGTTAAACATTTTTGGATAATGTAAAGTAGCCTGTTCTGATTTGTAGTAACCTTTTTTTACATCAATAGTATACGTGCCAAGTTCTGCATATACGTCATCCATCTCATTACGTTCCCAGCTTACTTTTCCACCTTTCCCTTTCCATTCAGATTGAATTGGGTAGAATTCACCAGAAGTTCCTTCGATATCAATCAATCGATCTTTTTTAGTACAGATCAAATCAAAGTTTTCTATTTTTAAAACGGGGATGTTGTTTTTTACTTCAAAAGTATAGTCTTCGTTCACTGCTACCCAGGAGATACCTGATTTTGAATGTTTAATAGCTCCGCGATCGAAATAGTGGAAAGAAAAATTAAGGAATTTTTTATAGTCGTTGAATTTTCTACTTTGAATATTGGATAACATTTTCTCAGCGACTTCATGCCATTGATTAAAATGCTTTTCTCCATTCATTCCTTTTTTAATAATAGTAATGCTTTTAATGTACGTGCTGAAATAGGGCTTGGCGCTCATCTTTTTCTTGAGCATTTTATTGTTCAGCTCGATAATCCGTGTTTCTTCTTCAGCATTGTAATTGCCGCTTCTAAATTTCTTTTCAAATTCTTTAAAGATAGGAACCATCTCTTCTTTGTGGCTCACCGTCATATAAGCTTCTAATTCTTTTAGAAATTCATCAGCATTGTTTGAAAATTTTTCAAGATCACCACCAGCGAATAAATTAATCGATAGGGAGGCAATCATTAAGATTGTTAATAAAAATTTGGTGTTCATTACATTTTTGTTTTGTAAAAATTGAAAAATTGAATTAAAGTCGATTCGTTACAAAATGTATATAGTCGGAAATACTGTGTACAAAGGAGGGACTACTGAATACTCAGTAGCGAAGTAGTCACAGATACTCTGGAATATGACCCAGAATAGGGGGTTCCAAAGGAACACCAATCGATAGTTGGAGAACCCTTATTTATGAATTATAAGGAGGTGTAATAAATGTTGGATTTAAACTTATCAGTAAGTTTATAGGGGTAAGATATATTACGAGGGATTAAGTATAGCAAAAATACAAATTCTATTTTATATAGTATATACCACGTTTATGGTAGATATCATGTATGTTTTTTGACCAATTGATAT
>CAYXQH010000152.1:0-10801 GCA_964467425.1 uncultured Saprospiraceae bacterium | reverse complement strand
TATCAAAAAATATCTTTCATTATAATAAGTACAATAACGGAATATTTTTAAGGTCTTTGTTTCTCATCTGATTTTTTGAATTTTATGAAGAAAAAACTAATTCTGTTTAATTATTCTTTCATAAAATGGTGATCCATTATTGATAGCAATAAAATATTGTCCATTCGGAAGCGAATCAAGGTCTAAACTAATAACACCAGCTGGAAGGTTTTCTTTTAGCTCGTAAAAAACTTGTTTTCCAAAAAGATCATAAATGATGATTTCCGTATCATCCGCATTATCAGGAATGGCAATATGCAGTTGTTGGGTTACCGGATTTGGATATATTTTAATGGTCTCTGTTATTTCAGACTCTATAGCAATAACTTTACTAAATGAGGTAGTGCCATCAATGTCAACCTGCTTCAAACGATAATAGGTCGTTTGATATCTTGGGGTGAAATCAGTATATCGATATTCAATAGTCTGATTGGACTCGATATGCCCATCGATGCTTTCTAAAGCATGAAACGATATACCATCGCCACTTTTTTCAATAGTAAAGTAATCAAAATTATTCTCCGTCATGGTTGCCCAGCTCAACTCGACATAATTACTTTGCGGTTCAGCATTAAAGTAAATAATCTCAACAGGTAATGGTGCTTCCGGAGTAGTTAACTCCTGGCCGTTATTCTCAAAACCACAGGTAGTTGCACCAGGAACACCCCATTCAAAATCTTCATATTCGGACCCTACACCTTGGAGCTGGAAAGCATTTCCTGAAGCGGTTTGTGTTCCAATATTCTCAGCGGATTGTCCTGCGGCTGGTCCGTCCACTGCAGTTAAAGGACCACCATAACTAATAAACTGTTCCACAGAACCCGAATTATTATTGAGCGACATTCCTCCATTTGTTGGAACGAGCATAACAATGTCTATTTCAACAATACTAAATCCTGTTCCGGTCGTGGAAGTAGGAAGTACTCCTGTCAAATCGACCGTATCAAAAGCTAGTCCGTTATCATCGTAAACTGTTACAGACCATCCTGTTAGCTCAACGTCCTCTGGAACAGCAAGTTCTACACAGAGGTCAGGGTTGAGGTAATCGATCTCATTAAAAAAGACGTTTTGACTAATGGCAGCACTACTCCAAAAGAGAAGAAGGTAAAATAAGAATTTCCTGGTATGCATTTGTTTTCAAGCTTTTTGGTAATAAGAGCATATTGAATCTACTCTAAAATATATCTTTTCGTAGTATCAACAATAAATGGCTGATACGATTAGAGTATGTTAAAAATAAGTACACACTCTAGATACGGGAATTGAATGTTAAAAAAGAATATAGAAATAGACCAAGCTTTTGAAAAAGCCTGGTTTTTATAAGGAAAGATATTAGGATAAAAATATTAGTTTTCTATCGGAATTACAAGAACTTCGGTATTTTATAATAATTTATGAGCTCTTCCAGTGTATTTCGGATACTTTGAAAACGGTCTGTATGAGCTTCTTTAATGATTTTTCCAAGTTTTTTAGCATACTGTTCTCTCTCTGTTTCTAACCATTTTGCTGCATAATAAAAACCATGAATGGTCATATCATTCGCGGGGTTGACTGTTTTTTTATTGGTTGCTTTTCGATATCGAGCATAATTGTTTTCTACATTTTCAAAATCTTCTAAACAAAAGTAGGTAATTCCGAGAATGGAATAAATGGCATCAGCATAGGCCTGGAAAGAAACTTGCTGATAGGAAGTCAGTGTTTGGTTTAAAAGTATAATAGCCTCTTCAAGATTTTTTTTACGTCCATCAACTAATAATAAGGAACAGTAAATAGTAGTCAAGTTTATAAAGCGAAGGGTGAATTTTTGTTCTAGATGTTGATGCGTTAAAAAAGTTTTACAATCTTTTTTTAGCTGTTCCAGTTTAGTTCTTATTTCTTCAGGCAACCAATCTTCCGAATCGTGTTTATAAGATTTCATATAATTCGAAATGTAAAAATTAGCCTGGATATTTAGAATGAACATCTCTGGTTGATTGATATAACTATTCCAATATAAAATATCCTTATTACTATGAAGCAATTCTTCAGATTTTTCGAGTATGTCTTTGATGTCTACTTTTAATAATTCATATCGTAATTTTAGAAAGCGAACACGATGTATGAAATCAACTAAGTATGGAAAAACGATGTAATTATTTTTTTCGAGTTGGTGATCGATAGACTTTAATAAGTCAATCGTCTCTTTGGTGAAAAAGCGATTGTCTTTTAAAAAGTGTAGAAAAAAGCAGTAGCAGTATTGACTGGTTAAAGAAGCGACAATACTCGTATGATTAAAATGCGTTTTAAAATAAGCGAGCGTGTCTTCAATATCTTCCTTGCTAGGTTTTGTTTTTAAATTATAAACGGTATAAAAACGTTCAAATAAACTGGTGATCGTATTTTGATGATCTAGGGCGATTTTCGCTTTGCCAAGAAAAGAGGAAGCCTGCTTTGAGGATTCCATTAAAATACTTTGCTGACCCAGAATAGTTAAAATCTTTGCTTGGGTTGGATAATCTTCAATCTTTTCACTGATTTCCAAAAGCATATCAGCCAATACATTCGCTTTGTCTAATGCTCCGTCATTGACCAGTCGCTGGAACTTTGAAATGTTATGTTGTAAATAGTCTGGATAGTTTTTCGCAAGAAATGAAGTTAATCCAAACGTATAATGGGCAAGTTGATAGAATTTTTTCCGACTCTTTTCATCCACTTCACTGTAAACCGCTTTACATAAATAATCGGTACCCTGATCTTTTTCAATAGTTCGATCGATAACATCAATCAGCGCTAAGGGGAAATAAGAACGGATACTCAAATCCTTAACATAGGTTCTGAATACATTATAATGAAAGTCGTCGAGTAATTTTATTGTTTTGACAATGATGAGCATACATATAGGTGTTCTACCTCACTATCAAAAGTAACATTAATTTGTATTTGTAGAACAGG
Organism: uncultured Saprospiraceae bacterium; assembly: GCA_964467425.1. Lineage (GTDB taxonomy): Bacteria > Bacteroidota > Bacteroidia > Chitinophagales > Saprospiraceae > JAHDHW01. The sequence goes on along the minus strand of CAYXQH010000152.1, from coordinate 7,831 downwards.
TTTCAACCTGTTTTCTTAAAATAAGCAAACCAAAGTGTCTACGCTTGCTTTATTTTTTCAACAAGCTTCCAGGCTGTGATAAGGTCTTTATTGATGACACTCTTCCATTTTTTTGAAGGATGATTCTGGATGTAGTCTAAAAGCTTCAGCTGTCTGGAAGAAAAAACTTCATTCGGAGATTGTCCTTTACCAATCAGGCTATTTGCTTTGACTGCCTGAAGGTTTGTCATCGGTAAATATTTGTAATGGCTTTTGTACAAATAATATTTCGTTTCCGGATCTAGCCTGAATTTTCCTTTTTCAGATACATATTCCGAGCCTAGGATTTTTTCGGCAGTTAGTTGTTGATTTAGGTCTTCGGTATAAATATGACTCGCGCAACTTTTTGTTCTTGCTTGTTTAACCAAGTTGTCAAAAGGAACGACTTCTGGTGCATATTCTACTTTAACAACTTCGCGGCCATTCATAAAACCAGCATGTGTTTCGACCACTCCATCAATATCTGCAATTTTTTTCTCACCGGTCCAAAAGCAATACATGGAAAGGTAAGTAGTTTCTGTTCCTAATTGATCGGCAGCTAGTTCTTTTTGAAGTAATGATAAGTATGCAGGGATTTTTTTCTTATCGTTTTCTAAAATGCTTACCATTGCTTCAACTACTCCAAGCGCAGAATAATTTCCACTGATTCGATTGATCAGATTTTCTTTTTTATGATTTACAATTCGAACCACGGGATTGTTCCAGGTAGGCTCCTTGAAATAATTTAACACCTCCCGATCTTTTCCACCTTTATTATTAAAAATAGCGAGCGGAACAAAATGCGTTTCAATCGCTTCCACAATCAATGGATGGCTCAAAACATTTTGTCCGTAGTTTTGGCAGGTCGCACAACCTGGCACTTCTTGGAATAATAAGAAAATGGGTTTTTGGGTTTTTGCAGAAAGCTTAGTCGCATCGTTTATATCTCGTAGCCATTGAACCTTTCCCAATTCTTTTGGTTGACTAATGGATGGGCTAAGAACGTACGAGTCAGCAGTATTTTTTTCTTTGTTGATTAAACCTGCACCAATAAAGGCGATAGAGATGATGATGAATAACTTATACATATGCTTGAAATTTTAAGGTTTATACAAAGATAAAGTATAAGTATCCCGAAAGTATCACAAGGCTATTTCATTTAATGAAAAAAGACCAGGAATAATGTCTGTTAGAAGTGCTAAACTAAAAATCGATCTGAAAACTTAATAGTGGCGTTAAACCAGATTGATTTCGATTGATCCAACTTTTGGTATCAGGGTCGTAGGTTCGATCCAGAGCATCTTCGTTTTCTCGATTGATAAAGTTTTGAACATCTAAAGAAAGCGTCCAGGCAGTATTTGGATTGTCCTTTCGATAAGCAATTCGCAAGTCAGGTCGAAAATAGGCCGCTACTCGTTCTGTATAGGGTTGACTCCAATCCCAGGGAGGCATTTGCCCATCGCCGGATTGCCCCGAAATCAAAGGGGTGATTCTTGCACCACCATTGAATAAAAGTTTTAATCCCGTTTGTAGCGTTGCATTGTTTTTAAAGGTCCATTCTTTTCCTCCCATAAAAGTTGCGGAGTAATTACTATTGTAACGAGTGTTATAAAAATCACCGTTTAAATCAGAATAGGTAGAATTGAAAACAGAGCCAGATAGCAAGAAAAACGTTTGATTCTTAAATGCCTTTTCTAAAGATATATCAAGACCAATGTTTTTCCCTTCTCCTTCGCTGACTAAAGATTCGATAGCAAAGCCATCAATGTCGTTTAAGATAGAATGCGTGTTTCCAGCTTCTGCACTAACCGGCACATCAAACAATCGTTGATAATACGCTTCTAAATGAATCTTGGTTCCTTTTCCTATGTTTTGATCAAAGGCTGCAACGAAATGATGCGATTTAATTAATTCAAGATTCAAATTTGGTAAGGCATTGTTCACTTTGGTGAAATAAGAACCAATCGGTACCATACGACTATGTAATCCATAGGCAAAGCTTAAGCTGTTGTTTTCTGAAAGCTGATATTTTAAACCTAATCGTGGCTCAATAGATTTTGTATTGTTTAAGGTTAAAAACATCGCATGTGCTCCAGCGTTAAAGGTTAGTTTTTCTGTTGGTCGAAATCTAAACTGAACATAAGGTTGTATTAAAAACGTGTTGTCTTTTTCGTCCAGCCAGTTAATATCTTCATTGGAGGAAATACGATCTTTATGGAAAAGGTCATAATGGATACTGTTTAAAAACAAACCTGTTTTCATAGATGTTCTTGCGTTGAATTTTCGACTATAAAAACTGGTTAGGACATAGCGAACATTTGTATAAGCCTCGTCATTGATATTGGTAGGCGTCCGCTGAAGGCTCAAGGTATCATTTCTAAAAATAATCTTTTGCCCCATAGCCGCGAGCGAAGTTTTTAAATACGATTTATCATTGATCAAGTAGGTATGTGTCATACCTAGTGCTCCCATATTTGTTTGAAAATCACGTGTCAGTTTTTCACTAAAAGTACTTTGAGTAGAAAGTGTATCAATGGCGCGTTCAAATTCATTGCTCAAACCACTGATGCCCCAAACAGAAAGCGTAGACTTATTATCTTTAGAGGGGAAAAATAATTTAAAAGATAAGTCCTGGAAAATATTGTCTGCTCTTGGGTTGACCAAATAAATACCCATTTGGTTGAGTAAGCCAAGTGTAGAATAGCGATAGTTGATAAGGTAAGAACTTCGACCTTTTTTAATTGGGCCTTCTGTAGATAAGTCCAGGCCGAGCATTCCTGCTCTAAAAGAATATTCTCGTTTTTCACGATTTCCTTTTCTAAATTTAATATCGAAAACACCAGAAAAGGCATTGCCATATTCTGCAGGAAATGCACCAGTAGAGAAATCTGAATTACTTAACATGCTTACACTAAAAACCGTTATTCCACCACCTGAAGAACCTCTCCGAGCAAAATGATTGGGGTTTGGAATATCGATGCCTTCCAATCGCCAAAGCAAACCGATGCCTGAATTTCCTCGAATGACAATATCGCTCCGACTATCTCTCGAAGGCTGAACACCTGGAAAGCCCATAGACATTCGGCTAGGGTCATTCGCGCTTGCTGCATAGCGCTGAGTTTCTTCTACCGAAAAAGATCGGGTACTGACAATGGATAGCTCGTTTAATGCTTCGTTAGCATCCTGGAAAGCAGGGACCACGATTTCGGTCATCCTAATAGCCGATTCGACTAATTCGATATTAAGTTCTACTTCTTTCGCAGAGTTGACGATGATGTCGCTGCTAATGTAAGGCTGGTACCCCAAATACAAGCAAACTACTTTTTGACGTCCGATTGGAACATTCTCCAAGCGAAAGTTTCCGTCCAGATCAGTGACTGATCCTAATGACGGATTGCTTTCGATGGAAACGGTTGCACCAATGAGTGCTTGTTTGCTGTCTTTATCAATGATAGTTCCTTTAATTGTCTGGGTTGGACCTTGACAGAAAGCCATCGTAAAAACAGCAAGTATGAAAAATAGGGTGAATCGAATGCGTAAATTCATAGCAATAAATTGAGGGATAAATATAGCTTTATTTTTTATTGATAGCCCGGTTAGTACTTTTGAAAAGTAGTGGCTTTCGCTTCCTCTATTTTTGTAGAAATTTGAAAAGTCAGAATATGGTAAAACATGATAAAGTCTGAAACCAAACTTAATAATGGGTATTTAAAAGTGGCAGGTTTATTTTTTTCAAAAACAAAATGGCCGATCCAGGCAAAAAAGTAAGCACAAACTGGAGCAAGTGCTAAAAGCCAAACAGGGCCAATAATTGATGCATAGATCGTCAATCCGATAAAAAGACCGGTACCCACAAAATGAAATGCACGGCTTGTAAAATTGCTATGCTCTGTAAGATAATAGGGGTAAAATTCTTTTAATGTTTCGTATCGTTTTTCCATGATCAATAATTTTAGTTTGAAATCTATTCACAAGGTCTGAATAATCGAAGGGGCTTTGGAATCAAAATCCAATACAAAAGAATATTTTTTTATCTAATATTAATTTGAAACTTCTTAAATCAACAGTTCAACCTAAAAAATCAACAACTCACCTTTTTCTTTCAAACATATGGTGGTTTTACACATTAATATTGTGTCATGTTATTACGACAAAAAAAAAGAAACCACTTCAAAATGAAAAAAAACGATCTACTGTTAATTTTTATAATGTTACTGTCCAGTACAGGGCTTTTTGCACAAAATGCTACGCAGACAGTAAGAGGAACCATCAATGATAAACAATCAGAAATCCCTTTAATTGGAGCTACGGTTCAATTAGTCGGAGGATTAGCCGCACAAGGAAGTACTACAGATATTGATGGGAATTTTGAAATAAAAGAAGTACCGGTAGGTCGTCAGGCATTTCAGGTAAGTTATATTGGTTATAGTACGATTACGATTCCTAATGTTGTTGTGACTGCCGGGAAAGAAGTGATTCTTGATATTGCTTTAGAAGAATCTGTTGTCGAAATGGATGAAGTAGTCGTCACAGCGAAAGTAGAGAAAGATCAAGCAAGTAATGAATTAGCAACGATAAGCGCACGTTCTTTTACATTGGAAGAAGTCACGAGATATTCAGGTGGACGAAATGATGTAAGCCGGCTCGCCAGTAATTTTGCAGGTGTTAGTACAGCGGACGATTCGCGAAATGATATTGTGATCAGAGGTAATTCTCCAACAGGTGTCTTATGGCGTTTGGAAGGGGTGCCGATTCCAAACCCTAATCATTTTTCTACACTTGGAACAACAGGTGGACCAGTAAGTGCATTAAATACGAACCTCCTTAGAAATTCTGATTTTTTAACCAGCGCTTTTCCATCAGAATATGGAAACGCTACTGCAGGAGTTTTTGATTTAGGTTTTAGAAGTGGAAATAAAAACCGATATGAAGTAACCGCTCAGCTTGCCGCTTTCAGTGGATTAGAGGCAATGGTCGAAGGTCCGCTTACTTCTAAAAAGAATAGTTCTTTTTTAATTAGTTATCGATATTCTTTTGTTGGTCTGGCAGATGTACTAGGAATTCCGATTGGTACGAACGCTACGCCAAATTATTCAGACCTTTCTTTCAAGTTGGATTTTGCTAATGGAAAAGCTGGGAAGTTTTCTCTTTTCGGAATTTTCGGTACAAGTGATATTGAATTTTTGGGAGCAGAAATTGATGAAGATGACCTCTTTGCAGACCCGACAAGCGATTCGGCTGCAGAATCTAAACTTGGGATTGTAGGTTTGAAACACAATTATCTTTTAAGTGATAAATCTTATGTTAGAACCGTGCTTTCTGCTAGTACTGCTCAAAATGAATTTTACTCAGAGGATATCATTGATGGTTCTAATAATTTAAGAGTTTTCGATACCGATGATATTTTGAACAGGCTTGTGCTCTCTTCTTACGTAAATACAAAGTACAATGCGAAATTTAATTTACGTTCTGGTGTTTTGATAGAACACTTTGCTTTGAACACGGCAGTCGAAGATAGAGATGCTACTCCTGATACAAATGGCGATGGCGTTCCTGATTGGGTGACCGTTCGATCCTTTGATGGCGGAATGACATTGTTTCAAGCCTACTCTCAGGGGCAATATCGCTTAGACGAAAAATGGACGCTTAATTTTGGTTTGCATGGACAGTTTTTAGATTATAACGACACCTATGCAATTGAGCCAAGGCTTGCTTTAAACTGGCAATTTAAGCCTGGACAAAAACTAAATATTGGCTACGGAATTCATAATCAAATGCAGCCACTTCCTGTATTCTTTTTCGAAGAAGAAACAAGTCCGGGTGTTTATGAAAAAACAAACCGAGATTTAGATTTTACAGAAAGCCACCATTTTGTTTTAGGTTATGATGTTCGATTTGGAACAGATTGGAGATTAAAAGCGGAGACTTATTATCAAAAGCTAAACGATGTTCCAGTTGATGCAACGCCAACTACGTTTTCAATTTTAAACTCCGGGGCAGATTTTGTTTTTCCAGATGCAGGATCATTGGTAAATGAAGGAACAGGAACGAATTATGGAATTGAATTGACTATTGAAAAATTCTTTAGTCGAGGATATTATGGTTTATTAACTACCTCGGTTTTTGAATCCAATTATGTGGCAAGTGATGGGGTAGAAAGAAATACTGCTTTCAATAATAATTATGTCTTTAACTTTTTAGCTGGAAAAGAATTTAAACTAGGAAAAGATAAAAGAAATGCCTTGAGTGTTGATATGAAGTTGACTACTGCGGGAGGACGTTATTATACGCCGGTGGATTTAGAGTTGTCTCAACTTTTCGGAACGGAAGTTTTAAAAGAGGAGGAAGCTTTTAGTTTACAGTATGAACCATACTTTCGCTTAGATTTTAAAATTGGCTATCAGTTGAATAGTAAAAAGAAGAAATTTTCGCAGCAGTTTTTCCTCGATTTTCAGAATATTACAAATTATGAAAACGTATTTATCAACCGGTATAATGAACAAACCAATGAAGTAAATACGGTTTATCAATCTGGATTTTTTCCTGATTTATTATATAGAGTTCAATTTTAGAAAAAATTAAATAAGATCCTGTTTTATACTAAGGATGGCTGGGAGCACTAGACTTTCGGCCATCTTTTTGCAGGCTGTTAATAGAAAGCCAGAAAATAGCTATCTTTATTTAGAAATTGATTTAACATTTATGTCGACAAGAGCAAAAAAATATTTAGGTTTTAATGATTTTTGGTTAATGCTGATAGGTATTCCAATCGTGAGTTATGTGGTTGCCGCTCTAATGTTTGGACATGCATTTGAGGAAAATTATTTTGCAAACCTAACGAAGTGTAGTTTCATAGGTTTGATTTATGTCTCTGTGTATTGGACAATCTTTCGAGAGCTTTTTATTTTCTTCCGAAAACGACATCCGGAATTGAAAGAATCTGCCTCACGAATTATTTATCAAATTTTGGCCATTATCGTAGTATATTTTTTGGTAGGGCAAGTTATTGATCTTTTTGTGGATAACTTTGTAAAACCTTATATGGATGTACCAAAACCGAAAGGTCCAATTACTGCAATAGCATCGCTGACAGTTTCTTTCTTTGTAATTAGTATCTATGAAACGATCTTTTTTTATACTAAACTGCAAAAGTCAATTACAGAAAAAGAGCAATTGGAGCGAGAGAATATCAAGTCACAATTAGAAGGCTTGAAAAATCAGGTCAATCCACACTTTTTATTTAATAGTCTAAATACGCTGACGTATATCATTCCTGAGGATCCGAAGAAAGCAGTGAGTTTTGTTCAGCAACTTTCAAAAGTATACCGCTATATTTTGGAAATTAGAAATGAAAAGTTAATTCCACTGACAGAGGAGTTGAAATTTTTGGATGCGTATATCTTTTTATTAAAAGAACGATTTGGCGATAATTTTAAAATTGAAGTGGATATACCTCACGAGTATCAATCACATAAAGTAGTTCCGCTTTCTCTTCAGTTGTTATTAGAAAACGCCATCAAGCATAATATAATTTCAAGCTTAAAACCCTTGACAATTGAGGTTTTTGTAGAAAAGGGAAAGTTGATTGTCCGAAATAATCTGCAAAAGAAAAATCAGGTGATGAACTCTACTAAAGCGGGGCTTCAAAATATTAAAAACCGCCATAGTTTTTATTCGAATAAAAAAGTAGAAGTTTTGAGTACTTCTGAATATTTTATTGTCATGCTACCATTATTGAAGTTAATGAATAAAGTAAAAGTTACTTAAGTAGTTGGCCTAAAAAAACCTAATAATAATTTTTTAAGATAAGCCA
>CAYXQH010000151.1:0-10803 GCA_964467425.1 uncultured Saprospiraceae bacterium | reverse complement strand
GTAGAAACTAATCTTGTGGTTATTTGAACCATCTCCTCATAAGTATCAGGATCAAAAGTAGTAACTGTATCTCGATAAACTTTAGCATTCGCAGGTATATTACTTTTTAGAACAGTATCCTGGCCGCTCTTGGCAATTTGTTTAGAACACTGGCAACAAAAACTAATAAGGAACAGAGCAAAGATGATCTTGTTAAATTCTTTCATGTTTAAATGTAAAATTGATTTATTAATAAGTAGTATAAGTAAATACCATTAATCTAAATTTCATAACAAAAGATCATCCTTATCTATAAGCTATGAAAGATTCTTTTCTGTAAACTTAAAGTAATTTTTCAAATATGGGAAAAATTGTTAACTCATCAGGAAACAATGCCTAACTCCTATCCTTCTATTACGAGCATATTTGCATTATAAGTAGTAAGCCAAAAAAATGACACCATAAATTTTTAAAGTCCGCTCAGCTATTTCAACATAATTTTCTTCCGATAGCTATCGGGATCAATTACTCATGAAATTTCTTCGGGGCAATTTATTATATCACAATTTTGGTTTGGCCTTAAAAATATTAAATCACTAAAAAATAAATTACAATGACAACCTTTAATGTTCCAACAAGAGCCGAAGTATCAGAAGCAAATCAAGCAATTTTTGACAACCTTCAAAAAGGATTAGGATTTGTCCCGAATCTTTATGCTTCAATGGGGCACTCTGAAAATGCTCTTTCTAATTTTTTAGCTTTTTCAGGTGCAGCAACTTCATTTTCTAAAAAGGAAAAAGAAGTTATCGACCTTGCAATCAGCCAAGTTAATGAATGCAAATACTGTCAATCAGCACATTCTGCTATCGCTAAAATGAATGGTTTTAATGACGAACAGATTTTAGAACTAAGAGAGGGTCGTGCAAGCTGGGATTCTAAGTTGGATGCTCTAGCTAAAATTTCAAAATCTATAGCTGAAAATAGAGGAAAAGTAAGCATCGATACAAAAAACAATTTTTTCAATGAAGGTTATAATAAAGAAAATCTTGTTGACCTAGTCAATGCTGCAGGTGCCATCACAATCACTAACTTATTGCATAACCTGACTGGTGTTGAAATTGACTTCCCTTTAGCTCCAGAATTGACAACGGCATAACAACTGTTTCAAAATAAAGTCTCAAAACTGAGCAAACAAAAATCGAGTCTTCTAAAGAGAAGGTTCGATTTTTTTTTATTATTGAAGCGATAAGATTAAAAATATGTTGAAAAACTTTATAAAATAACTTCATTTTAACATTAAGGCTAAAACATATATTAAAAATTATATGTAATTTTGCACTATACGATTCTTCACACTTCCTCGGTTTCATCCATTATTATTTTTAAAATTAACAAACTAACAAGCATATGCCAAAACTGCTAGTTGTGGATGACGAGCCTGCTATCCGCAGAACCTTATCTGATATTCTTTCTAATTCTGGTTACCAGGTAGATACTGCCATTGAGGGTAGAGATTGCCTGGACAAAGTCAGTCAATCAAAGTATGATCTAATTCTTTTGGATATTAAAATGCAGGGAATGGATGGTCATCAGGCTTTTGCAGCACTTTCCAAACAATACCCTGACATCCCTGTCATTATGATGTCCGCACATGGATCGATTGAGACCGCTGTCGATTTAGTAAAAGCGGGAGCTTATGATTATTTACCTAAGCCCCCTGACTTGAGTCGTTTGCTCATCACTATTCGAAACGCGATTGACAAAGGTACTCTGACTGAAGAAGTAAAAATACATCGTCGGAAAAACAGAAGAGGTGCTCCTAGAATGATCGGTACTTCTGAAAAAATGACCCAGTTAAAAAACCAACTGTCTAAAGTAGCCGCATCAAATTCCAGAGTATTAATTACTGGCCCCAATGGCTCAGGCAAAGAATTGGTTGCTTTAAATTTACATTATCAAAGCGAACGAAAAAGCGGACCGTTTATCGAAGTCAATTGCGCTGCAATTCCGTCGGAGCTTATTGAGAGCGAACTTTTCGGTCATGAAAAAGGCGCTTTCACCGGTGCTACCAATACTTCAACAGGAAAGTTTGAACAGGCAAACGGAGGCACCTTATTTTTAGATGAGATTGGAGATATGTCCTTGTCTGCTCAAGCAAAAGTTTTACGAGCTTTGCAAGAAAATAAGATTACTAAAGTTGGTGGCAAAAAAGACATCCATGTGGATGTTCGTGTCATTGCAGCAACGAATAAAAACCTGGAGGAAATGATCAGTCGAAATGAATTTCGGGAGGATTTATATTATCGTTTAAATGTTGTCCCGATGGAAGTTCCTTCGCTCAATGATCGTCGTGATGACATTCCATCATTGGCTAATTATTTTGTAAAAACGATTTGCAAAGCGGACAAGAAACCTGTTCGAAAAATTCATCGAACTGCGATGAAGGCACTCAAAGAATATAACTACAACGGCAATATCCGAGAGCTTAGAAACATCATCGAACGGCTCTTGATATTAGGGGGAGAAGAAATCTCTGAGCAAGATGTAATCCATCATGTCATTCAAAAAAATAGCTCGACGCCAGCTTTATTAAAACGGTTAGTTGGTAAACTAGGTGGACCTGAAAAAGCGATTGCCTTTATTCATAAAGAGTTTGACTTGGTGGTTTGATTATTACTTCACCAAATTCACGCTACCTTTATAGAACCTTGTTTCACCATCTACAAACAAAACTTCTGCGTAATAAACAAATACGCCAGGATTCATTTCTTTATTTTTAAACATTCCATTCCAGCCATACGCCGGGTCATTTGGCTGGAAATTTCTATGCTCAAACAATTGTTCTCCCCAACGATCGAATACAGTAAACTGAATAATTTCTGCTACTCCTTTTCCACCATAAATCATAAACAGATCATTGGTCCCATCAAAATTTGGACTAAAGACATTTGGGATAAAGATGTTCCGCTTTTTAGAAACCCTAATCCACATTTGATCTTCTGAAACACAACCAGATGAATCAATAACTGTAACGGTGTATTCAATAGCGTCTAATGGATTTGCATTTACAACAGGACAATTAATACAATCGAGGGCTATATCAGGCGACCAACTATAGGTCAATGAATCAAAACGATTAACCAATGCTTCAATTTCAATAGCACAACCGATCTGCAATACTGTATCTTGTGGTAAAGCTACAATCAATGGTGGGGGTTCAGGAACTGTAAAATTTTGAATAAATTCACAGCCATTGTTATCCTGGACATACAAATCATACGATCCGGCAAAGAGGTTTCCAAAAGACAGTGTGTTTTGATAAAACTGTCCATCCAAACTAAATAAATAATTTCCGAACATCGAATCTATTACTATCAAGCCATCATTTTCACCAAAACAACTTACTTCCAAAATGGAAGCGGTAACAGGACTTTCCATAATGTCTGTGATCATCAACGTTGCGGTATCTCCACAATTATTATCATCTGTGATTGAAAGTGTATACGTACCTACGGGGAGGGTTTGCAATTCATCCGTATCTGAGGTAGGGAAATTCCAATCATAATCAAAAGGTCCTGCACCTCCCAAAATTGAAACAGTAATTGAGCCTGTTGAATCATTTACACAAGTCGGCATACCATTAAGTGTGAGCTCAGGATTGTCAAATACTTCTAAAATAAACACAGAAGTCGAATCACAGCCATTAGAAGCAGTATAAGTCATTGAATACTCCCCAGAAGTATTTTCCAGATTCCCAAATATTAAAATACTTTCTCCTTCACAGATACTTTCATTTTGAACCGTATAAAAAGTATCCAGTGGGTTGACATAAACCACAATAGTGGAATCACAGCCATCAATTGTTTGATATTCAAAAACAAAAGTACTATCCGCTTCTATCGCCACTCCATCATAGATTAAAGGGGTTCCAAAACAGCTAAAAGTATCTACTTCAAAATAAAAAGAAGGTAATCCGTTTGAGGTCACGTTGACCAGTACTGTTGAATCACAACCATCAATTGAACTCAATGTAAAATACGTCGAACTACTGGACTGCAAGGTATCCCCATTGTATATAAATGTTTCTCCATCACAGATAACCGTATCTATTTCTGTATAGAACGTATCTGCTAAAGTCACCATAATTGAATCTACACTAACGCAGCCTTCATCAGTGCTGGCTACTAAGGTATAAGTCGTTGGCATTGAAGGGTCGACGACAACTGTTTCACAAGAATCACAATCAATATCTATATTAGGAAACCATTCATAGCGATCATAGCCGGGCACTGACAAAGTCAAAGCGCTTCCTCCACATAAAACGGTGTCTAACCCAAGATCAAAAATTGTAGCCGTATCAATTGTCAACTGAACCGTATCTGTTTGAAGAGGGCCGCATTCGTTCCAGGCAGTCACCCAAAATACACCTTCATTCCAGCTGGTAAATGTAGAATCCGTTGAACCATCCTGCCATTGATAATTATCGAATCCAGCTCCTGCATCAAATTCGAATACTCCATTTTCACAAACAATAATATCAGGACCTAAATCTAAAGGAGGGGGAATTTCTCCAAAAACTGTAACATCACCTATGTTATTTTGAAAATCACATTCCCCAATGGAAGTCACTGGGAAATCATCTCCCAGGCTATAGGGAAAATCTCCAGAGCCATTATCATTCAGCACTACAAAGATTTGTTCATTAACTGCATTCGGAATAGCGATCAATAGATTGACACAACTGTCCACCGCTAGATTTTGTCCTAACAAAAAGGTGGTGACGACTTCAGGAGTCGAAGAAGTTGGATCTCCTATATAAACGGTCAGTGGCGTTGTTTCAGTTAAAGGATAGTCCCCTTCATTACAAACATTTAAATAAACATTGATCGAATCATTATAGCAAAATGCACTATCTATTTGGACAACTCCATCTGGCACTAGATTAATAGGGGTTCCTTCACTATCCAGGATTGGTTGCTGTGTCAGAAAATTATTCATAATCGCTCCATCGCCAACTCGATGAGGGCTCTGTTGCTGGATAGGAATAGTCCCGTCATCATGTACGTTCGTTACAAAATAATTATACTGGTTCCATATTTTTCGAGATTTAATCCATGGTAAATCAACGGGTTTAATAGCAGACAATCCAAGAGTAGAACATCCACATAGTAATTCTGTCTCTCCATCGGCATTTATATCTGCAATGACCGGATACGCCATTCCCCAAGATAATGGACAGCCAATAGAAGCTAATACATTGAGTTCTCCATCAAAAACACTAATGGTGTTTCCATCTTTAAATATTATTTCAGCAAATCCATCACCATTCAGATCAAAAATAGTTGATGCAGAAATACCAAAATTATCCAAAGTTGATACTGATGCTTTAATCGTGGAAAGGTCAGCCCCCCAATTGACTCCACCTCCGTTTTGATAATCCTCCAACACCGTTAAATTAAGTGTGGTTGCTACTATAATCTCTGGCCAACCATCATTATCTACATCTGCTATTGTAGCTGCTCCGATCCGTTCCGTTCCCTCATTAGGGAGATCGGCAAAAACATTCCCAATCAGGTTTTCAGTCAATACATCCCAAACAAAAATCCTTGATCCGGAAGGGGATTCTAATTGAGTGGTCACTACAACATCCAAATCACCATCTTTGTCAAAGTCAACGATACGGGTTAAACCATCTAGCACTCCTAGTACAGGATCATTATACGTTTTTTCGATTGTTATGGAATTAAGTGATGGGTTAGTATAGGAAGCAATATTGACGGTATAGACTTCTCCACCAGCTACTAGTTCCAGCCCATGACAAAATGCACAGTCACTATCTGAAAGCATATCAGCAGCCACCGAAGTCGAAGTTACATCAGTATTCAAACCAAGATTATAAACACCTTGGTTATTTAGTCCGCCGTCCAAAAGTTCCAATCCTGTCTGGCTATGAAAAATCTGATTCCCTATATATACTTCAGAAATACCGTTATAATCGAAATCGGCTAAGGCAGGAGTATATTCATAAGCTGAAATGAGTGGGGATGAATTTATAGAAGTTGAAGACACCCAGTTTTGTACCAGGCTATTGATTCCGGGAACATAATCGATCCGAACTAAACGAGCTGCACCATTTACTCCATTTGTATAAAAAATCTCGGCCATACCATCATTATCGATATCTCCTAATGCCGGATGTGTGTATGAAGCAGGGATATTAACAGCAATTGTGTATAGGGTAGTTCCGTTTTCACTATCCAATACGTCAAGGCTTGTTCCATTATTTGAGAATACTACAATATCCGGAACACAATCGCCATTGATATCTGCAACAACCTGCCCATTTCTTGTTTTAACTCCAGATTTTGTCCATATGCGTTCCATTTCAAAAGGAACAGCTGGAATCGGGAATTCGCACTCTGGCGGGCATACATTATAAAAAGGTGATCCACAAGTAATAGGATCAAGGCAAGGACAATCCGGATCATAAAAATCAATCAAATCATCTCCATCATCATCTATTCCGTTGTTACAAATTTCAAGGCAGGAAGAAATACAATAACTAGAATCCTGAAGAGTTGTATTATTTGAACTAACAGAGGTGGACGCCATACTAATACCCGAATTATACGCTATTAGATTCATACTTTCATTTGAAAAGTTTGAAACATCTACTGTTTCAATTTCTAAATCTACAACATACTCACAATCCTGATCTACATCTCCGTTTAGATCAGTTCGAATTAACAAAGCGTCATAAGAAGCATTTCCAAAACTGGTGGATTCTCCAGTAAAATACAAGTAGCCATCAAATTCAATTAATTGTGACTGTGGTAAAAAAGATATAGTTTCTATGCCCGTTCCTCCATATTGTTTGGCCCAAATTGCTTCCCCGTCTTTATCCGTTTTTACTAAAAATAATTTCCGATTACCAGATCTATTATACCCCATCATTATATAACCATCGGATACTGCAATCAATTCTTCCACCCATTCATTTCCATAAATCGGGATATTATACTTCTTCACCCATTCAATACTACCATTCAAATCCGTTTTTTGTAAAAAGAAATTAGAGGCCGTAGCACTGGTTCCGTTATCATCGCCACTTATCGTTAAGACTAAGTCTCCATCATCTTCGATAATATCTCTTCCATAGATTCGGGCATTCGAAGAGGTAGGAACAAAAGATAGATTTGACCATTGTTCATTTCCATTAAAATCAAACCGACTTAAAGATGCACGCATCCCAGCAAGACTATTGCCTTCTGTATATCGACCAAAAGTATATAATGCATTATTTAGTGTTATTGCAGAAGAAAAGGTTTCAGACGAGCCATAGGAGTAATCCTGAGAAATAGTACTTGTCGGATTTCCTGTATTTCTATTTAAAATAAAAAGGCTTGCATCATTGCCAGTACCCGAAACGGTATTGCTATTTAAATCCGCAGTAATTATATAATCTCCTCCTGGGCTCGTTTCAAAAACATCATAGACCCTGGTATCAGAACTCAGTATCTGAACCCATAGCATATTGTCATTTAAAAAATCATATTTAAAAACAAACCCTCTCAAACCACTAATAGTTCCGGAACCACAACCGATTAAATTATTATCGGAATCCAATTTCATACTACTAATACGATCAGAAAGGTTGTTTGTAAATTTAAAAGACCGGGTCCATATAGGATCACCTGCCGGAGACATTTTTATTATTAAAGCGCTGGTCCCTTTAAATCCGGTAAGAAATAAATTTCCATCACCACTTGGAATAATGGTGGTTCCACCTTCATTCGAATTAGAATCACCTAAGGCTTTTACATAGGTCTGATTAACACAACAATCCGATGCACTACAAATTTCTGATGCATTGGCATTGGACTCCATTGCCGATTCCCCCTGAAGATTATTTGTACTTAAAGCAGGATTAAAAACGGTCAAAGGATGAAGCCCATCATAAGGATTGTTAATAGTTGATTGACTAACGGTTAAATCCTGAATAAAATCACAAGGCTCTGTAAGCTCTCCTTCCATATTTAATTTTGCCAATAGAATTTCCTGTCCATTACCAGCACTATTATCATAGGTACCTAACAAGTGTATAAAACCATCCTGAAGCATAATATCACGACTAAGTTGCCCCTGTGAATCACCATACATTCTGGACCACTGTACTTGTCCTTGTTTATTGGTTTTTATTAATAAAAGTTGATTATCTCCTGAAATAGAAAAGTGGCCATAAATCAAATATCCATCTGGTAAATTAACGAGACTTGTCGTTCGTTCTGATTGGACATTTACTCCGATTACATCTATTTTTTCAGCCCAATCAATAGTACCATCCAGATCGGTGGCGTAAATATGTAATTCAACATCTGTGGTACTCGTCCCATTATCATCTCCTTGAGAAATACTAATTATTTTTCCTTCATCCACTACAATACTATTAGAATAAATCCTTGCCGTAGTATTAGTTGGTTCCAAATACAGGCGAGACCAAAGTTCATTACCTGAAAAATCAAGTCTAGTCAAACTTCCTCTCATTTGTGATGTACCGCCTCCGGCATTATTAAACCGTCCGGTAACTAAAATAGTGGCATTATCAATAAGTACTTCCACTGAAGATTCACAGCTACCCAAATTATAATTTCTCATCCAGTTTACATTTCCGCTATTTCGTTCCAGATCCATTACAAAAGCATCGCAACCTAAACCCTGTCCTCCACTCGCTATAGTCTGCCCGACTACGATATAATCATCAGTGGGTCCTTTTTCTACCACTCCCCAAAATCTTGACTGACCATTTGTAGGCATTGCTCTCCCCCACTCTACATCATCAATAATGTGATTATATTTAAAAGCAAAACATTCCGTATTCATGGATGGGTTGCCATACCCAACTGCGACAATTCGATTGTCCGCATCTAAAATCATATCATAGATCGCTTCTTCATTATTGGTAAATTTAAACGTCCGGGTCCATATCGGGTTTCCATCCGCATTGACTCTCATAATCATAGCGCTATCTTGCCGGGAACCGCCTATAAAAAACTCTCCATTACCAATAGGGATAATTGTACGCGCCGAAGTATTTGTGAAATTTTCTCCAAGTGTTTTTACGTAAGTCAAATCACAATCGGCAGCAGTATTCGAGATAATACTAATATACTCACAGTGTGTATTCTCGCATATCGTACTGGAAGCTTCCAAACAAACTTGGACAACAGATGCAGTTGTTAGGCTAAATGAAAAAGTAGTGGCATTACCTTGTGATTCACCGTTTAAAAACCATTCGTAGTTTGTTGCATTCGTCGAATTATTAGAAAAAGAAACCACTTCATTTACTCCGGCTAGTGCTGAACTGGCAGTAAAATCAGCAAGGACAGGACAAACCACTTGAATAGTATCCGAAAAACTTTCAAAGCAATTAGGGTCAGCATTCGTCACTTCTAAAGTGATAATATAAAAGCCCTCGGCATTAAACGTATAATCCGAATTTGTTGTAGTAGAAAAAGGGATTCCATCAACCAACCATTGGTAGTTAGTTCCACCGGTACTCGTATTTGTAAAATTTACAGGACTTCCGATTTCAACAGGATTAATACTTGTATTAAAAGAAGCAGAAATAGTACTTTCGCAAGCAGGCATACAAGCTTCCGAAGCTAATAAACTCGCTCTGGCTCCTTCAATAAAAAAATTCATTCTTTCCGTTTGCCCTGCTGTAAATGCAGAGTAACAACCAAAATCTCCATAATCCATATAATTCCAAAACATATCATTTTGATCTGTTATAAAAGGATTATTCGGATCACTAGCATTGACATCCGTCGAACAAGTATTTACCGTTGCATTGCAAGGAACTGCTGCTGTTGATTGATCAGGTGGCGTATCACATACCCGATCACCATCAAGAAGACAATCATCATTCGGACATCCTCCTTGAAAAGTATGATACAAACCAAGATAATGTCCCATCTCATGAGTCAAAACAGTAGAAGCGGAATTTGAGCTACCAAAAAAGTCAGCCTCCATCATAATACCATCATTTGTACTACCATGAGAACTTGGAAAATAGGCATACCCTGCGACTCCACAACCAATACTATTACTACAAATCTCGCGAACCAACCAGATATTTATATAATTAAGCGGATCCCAACGATTGATATCTTTGACCGCAATGTCCTCTGTCTCCATTATCATATCTGTCAATGTAGACACATCTCTCGTTATTCCATTTGTAGTATTTCCATCAGGATCTCTTTCAGCTAAACAAAATTGAATCTGTGTATCAACACCAGTACCCTGGTCGTAATACCCGATATTTTCGAAAGATTCATTGAGATGTGAAATACCTTGAAGAATAGCCGCATCTGAAATATTTTCAGATCCATTATTATGTATTATATGAACCACCACCGGCAGTGTATAGTTCGGAGGCATTCGGCTTGCCGAAGCATTATTTTTTAAATATTCATAAACCGAGTTTTCTAATCTATTGTGCAATCTCTCCAATTCAGGATTTTCATCAAACTTTGCTTCATTCATTAAAGTACTGGCACAATACTCTAAACTATCTCTTTTTACAAAAGAAGTTTCATAAAAGGAATTGACCTTATTTTGTTCTGAAAGAAATAAGCCCACAAGAAAAAACCCTAAAATTACAGGCGCAAAGGATTTATTAAAATTTATCATAGCTTTTACTTTTTAATCACCTATCAAGGTAAGATTAGAAGGCAATCTAATATCCGAGTTTTTTATAACAATTTATAACCAGGAAGGATTTATTTGACAAAATAGATCAGTAATATTATTGATATAGGT
>CAYXQH010000150.1:0-10892 GCA_964467425.1 uncultured Saprospiraceae bacterium | reverse complement strand
CGGGTTAGCTCGGAGAAGGGCTGCTGGCAAGCGTCAGTGACTGCTGAGGATTCGCGTTTAGCATGGAGGCAGGAACAAGCGCCCGCAGACCTGCTCCGAAGCGTTGGGAGAAGCAAAGGATCGCAGCGCCCGCCAAACTTGTGCATGTGGCCATGAGCCAATGCAAGCCACTTTTGCGCGTTGGCTAAAAACAAAATATGATTCCAATTAAAAAGATTCAATCGCTTACTGGAGATTAGGCGCTGCTGCTCCGCTGAAGGCTTAGAGCGTGAAGTAGCTGCACTAGCGTCAGTGATAAGTGCTTTGGTCTCGCAAGTACAAAAGCAAGCGCTTAGAAACGGGCTTTGCTCAAATTTTGTGCAAACAGAAAAGATAAAGAGGATTCAAACGAACAAGAAAAGCCAGCTCGATCTCCCACCGAAGCATGGGAGATCGAGCTGACTTTTCTTGTTTTATTCTTGGCTCGCTTTATTTTTTCATTTTTTAGCTTGATTCGTCAAGGTTAAGTAATTTTTCATGAATTTCTTAACTCTTATTTTTTCAATTTTGTCAAATACATCAGTCGGGTCTATACTTGTGATTCCTGCTCTACCTAAAATAAACCTTGTTTGGACTTCATCTTCAAAGAAATCTCTTTTGTGAATGCCGAATACACTAAATTCATTTCTATAATCTGATACTTCCAATAAATGTTTGTCTGAATAAAATGCTTTGACACCCCATGCTTGATGAAAAATCAATGGCTCTGAATTTTTACTATTTCCAAGATATAATACAATATGTCCTTTCATATATATCGTACTTAAAAATGGTAATCCGCTTTTTATGATTTTATCAAGTTTTAATGAATCATTTTTTAAACTTTCCAAATTGATTGTATCTCCACTTATTCTTTGGTCACTTGAATTTCGTGGTAGCCAAATTCCAAAAGTAGTAAAGTAGTCTTTTAAGGTTGCAGAACAATCTCTACCTCCGTCAATTCCTCCCCAACTATACTTGTTACCATTTAATGCACTTAGAACGGACTCGACATTATCTTTATTAAATTCAATTGGGAATTTTTTAATGTCATTAGAATTAAAAGCAATTGTGTCAAAAAACATATTGCTTCCATAGTATGATTTTGCAGGAATTAGTAAATTTTCAGAGTTTGGCAAACTTGGAAGAAGTGTACCTAAATTTAATTTAATAGGTACTGAATTCGTTGTTACAACGACGTTGTCATTTGTTACTACTTTTTTAGGAGAGCTAATAATAAATTTCCTTTGCTGTTCATTAACAAATGCAATATCTTCTGACTTAACCCAGCCATAACTATATGTGCTTTTGACAAAATACCACATATTGTCAGTTGATTTTTCTAAAATCACAATCGGAGTGCCAATCCAAATTGAAGTACTTTGAAGATAGTCAAATGGGTATCCTTCTCCAGCATTTCTAATTCTTTTTAAGCAAAATTCTTCAGTTGGCAATTTTCTAACATCCGTTGTTTTTACTGTAATACCAAAACCAATTACATCTAAGAAGTCATCTTTATTCTTCGGTAAATTTCTATCTAAGTCTTTTAGGAATTGCTCTGTATATTGCAAGTAGTTACCTGTAAAGCACCCAACACTTGAAGCAGCAATTCCTTCTTCATTTGCAAAACATATATCCCAAATTTTACTTATCTCAAGACTGTCTGTTTCTTTAATATAGTTCCAAGGAAGATAGAAACTATCTATAAAATCATCAGGATTGTAAGTCACGTTGTAGTAAGATTTATTCTTATTTTTCGAATCCTTAAATGCGGAAAAAGATAAATCTTCTACTGGATGGAATTTTACTTTTTCAGCAGGATTTTGTCCAATCAATAAATTTGAAAGGAAAATCAATGATAGATTGATGATTGTTTTCTTCATATGTTATTGTTTTTATTTTTTTCGAATTATTAATCTAAATTACTGCACTCTCTAAAAACTTCACATGTTTTTTAGTTGCATCAAGTTCAACCTTTACCCCAATTGGGAATGTGCAAAACTCCTTGCTACTATCATGGCTAAAAGGAAAGTCATACAGGACTGGAACATCCAATCCTGTAAAAAACCTATCAATAATAGTTTCTTTTAAATCAGCATCAAACTTACTTTTAATATCCTGCTTTATGATTTCTTCATTCAGTTTCTTTTGTAATTCTTTTAAGAATTTTTCATTGGAAACAAAATCTAAATTTTGGGATAAATCAATTAATTTAGTTTCAAGTTCTTTTTCCAATTTTTTCTTTAGCGTTGAATCGTAACAACCGTCAAACTCGCCAAAAATAATTCCGGAAGCCTTTTTCAAATTGCTTGTTTGGCTTAGTTGGGTTAACATTCTGTCAATTCTTCGTGGTGCTTCACCAACATCTTCAATAAAAACAATTTTGCCTGTATAATCATTGTCATACTCCGTACCAGCTAAAGCAGCTAACAAACTTAAATTCCCCCCAACCAATTGTCCACTAACTTTTCCATTGGTAATTGCTGATGTTCTCTTAGTTCCTTGTATTAAATGGTCTGGTCTTCCTTCAATAAGCACTTTAGTTAGATTATCTACATTATATTCGGAGAAACTCCAAGCACCAATTGGAGCATGGAAGCCAATTAACCCCGTTGCATTAAAAATGGCGTTCAACAAAGCCGTAATATCACTAAAGCCAATAAGAGGTTTTGGATTATTCTTGATTAGGTCATAGTTTAAATATGGTAACAAACGATTACATCCGTCACCTCCTCTTACACACCATATCGCTTTTGTATCAGGGTCAGTAAATGCCGAATGCAAGTCTTCCAATCTCTGGCTGTCGGTTCCTGCTGTATGCTTTTTTATTGCCTTTAGATTTTTAGACTGTTTCGTTCTAAAACCCAAATTCTGGATATTCTTTTCAGCCTTAGATATTTTTTCTTCTGTTACTGGACCTCCTGGGGCAATAAGAGAAACCATATCACCCGATTTCAATTTTTTGGGCTTGATAATAGCTTTTAGATTTTGGTTTATTTTTGAATTTACGAATAAACTTGAACTTGCCAAAACAGGAGTTCCTAATGCAATGGACTTTATAAATGGTCTTCTATTCATGATTTTTGTTTTTAGTTTTGATGGATTAACGTTTAATAAGTGAATCAACGGTTTTCGCACCAATTAAGTCACCCCAGACATTTATAGAAGTGATTGGGTAATCCCAAAATCTATCAATCATTAAATAAAGTGCTAAGTATGTTTCATGCTGTTTAACATCATTAGGTATTTCCAGTAATTCAAGTACCATTGCCATCATAATTAACCCTCCAGACGGAATACCTGCTGTTCCAGCAGATGATAAGACAATAAAAATGAAAACCAGTATTTGCTCAATACCTGATATTTCTATTCCTGACATGGCAATAAAAAGCATAGCTAATAATGCTTGATATAAAGCTGAACCATCCATGTTTAATGATGCTCCGATAGGAAGAACAAAGCGAGAAACTTTTTTAGAAACACCATTCTCCTCTACCAATTTTGTGGAAACAGGTAATGTTGCCAGACTTGATGCGGTAGTAATTGCAATAATTATTGCACCTTTCACTTTTTGAAAATAATCAAAAACATTAAACTTTCCAAGAAACTTCCCTATAAGCGGTAATGAAATAATCGAATGAATGATTGCCGCCAAAATAGTAGCAATAAAAAAAGATTTGATATGTTCAATATTTTTACTTTCAAAAGTTGATACTGCAAACCAGACTAAACTTAAAATTCCCAAAGGAGCTATTTTGAGAACCCATTCTATCAATTTAAATATCGATTCATATAAACTATCTGAAATGTCAATAAGTGTAGATTTCTTTCTTTCATCTAAAAAGATAAATGCTAAACTAAAAAGGATGGTAAATACAACAATATGTAAAATATCGCCATTTGCCAGCGAATTAAAAATATTATCTGAAAAAATTCGCTTTGCAAAATCAACTTTTTCTACTGCATCTGTAACACCTACATTTATCACCTTTTCCTTATAAGTTTCATTGTCTCTTGAGTCAAAGAAATCAATTGCCTCTAAATTTACTTGAAAAATGAAAAAATTTGCTAAAGTTAATCCAGTTATAACTGCAATGGCAGTTGTTGTGAAATAATAACCAATTGTCTTAAAACCTATTTCTTTTAAATCATTTACTGATGATATCCGAGCGATAGCTAAAAAAAGAGAAAGAATGATTATTGGAATGCTTATTACTTTAATTAGAGAAAGAAAAATTGTTCCCATGAACTCAAAATAACTTGCTCCTTCGGGTACAAAAACTCCCAATATTATTCCTAAAACAATTGCTACTAAACTTAGTAGTTCGAATTTTAATTTTTTCATAAAATATAGTTTGTTCAATTATTCGGTTTGTTCTGTTAGGTGAACTGTTTTTTCTTTGGTTTTGTTTGTTTTTTCTTTTTTTGCTTGCCTGCAACGGTCGCAGTTACCTGTCTTATTCGGTGGCTCTATGCTGCCCTGGCCTTTGGCCGATACGCGTTAATACTACCGGAAATAGTCAGGTAGAATGTTGTTATGCCCGGTACGGGAAGCATAAGAGTTTTGTGCCTTAACCTTTTCATTGGGCTTAACAACTAGATACTCACAATGTACAACTTTTCTTCTTTTTCACACTATTTACAAACACAACTCTGATTATCAACTTTTTAGTAAACGACTATCCCATAAAAGGGCCCTAAAAACACAACCCCTAACTCTTTGTAAAAAATCATCAAAAAAAGTATTTAATAAAAACTAGAAAAGGCAGCTCAACTTCTTACCGAAACATGCGAGACTAAACTGCATTACCAGTAAACAAAAGTTGAGCCTTGAGGTGCTACTACTCAGCGGAATGGTTTGCGCGAAGCGTAGCTGCACCTGTGACAGGAACAAGTGCTTTATCTGGCTTAAGTCAAAGCGAGCGCTTGTGAACGACGCTTAATTTAAGCACTTGATTTCATAAAATGGACACTTGTTCTAAAGTTCTATTCTTCTCTAATTCTTCAAGGGCTTCCATCACTGTTCCGTGAAATATTCCAAGTTTTTTCCAACCTGGATAGCACCCTGTGTATTCCTCCTAGATGAAAGAAATTTGTCCCGTATCTTGATTAGGATGGTATTCTAAAACCATTGTGTTCTTTTCTTCCATAATTATTTATTTTAAACTTTATTAATTAGTGAAATATATACAAGAGTCGTTTCTCCAATATCTTGTTTTCTTTTTTTCTAAAAATACTCGCTCAACCCCCTCACGGAAAATCATCAAACTCCAACTTCAACTGCTGACAAATATCCCGAATCTCCTCATGCGAATAATGAATTAAAAAAGGATTTAGATGATTTGCGATCAACGTAGAATTCAAACTAGCCGGAAACAAATGTTTAATCTCTGAATATTTGACCCCTAATCTTCTAGCCAAAGCTTTCCGAAATCGCTTCTTGACCTTCACCTTTTTGACAATCTTCCGAAACCTCATTTCCCATCCTAAAGAATCGATCAGCTTATATTTGATGACCTTATAATCCATTTCCATTTCGTAGCAGATGTCAATTCGGTTCTTTTTCAAAATCTTTAAATATTTTTTCAGTTTTCTCTTAGTTTTCATAATATCAGTTTTTAGAATTAGCCATTCATTCTGCTGGTAACAACGGTGCTTTTATATTAGTTTCTAACAAACTTTACCACTTGATTATCATTCATAAATCCCTACTAAAAAACACAGTTGGTGCGGCAAGCATATTTTAGAAAATCCTTAAAACTCCAAAAACACTTACCTTCCCAACTGTGTCAGTCTATCATTTCTTATGACCTTTCTTTTACTTACCCTGCCTCCTTTTTTCTAGTTTCAAAAAAATTACCATCCTGCTTCGACAACTGCTCATAATGAAAAATCGAATGCTCCCAATAAGTTTCTGTTAACTGAATAGCGGTTTTAAAATCTTGATCGGTACAAAACAATACTATCTTCGTACTTCTCTCCTCAAACTTCCGGAAGGCCGATAAAATCATGGCGATCTTAAAACAGATCAATTTCATTTCTCTGAAAGTATTACTCAACTGATCTTCATAATTCCGCCTCATTTCTTTAAACATCCCTCTCCACGCTTCCTCAAATTTTTCCTTTTGCTTATCTTTCAATTTAATTTCCGTCGGATGGTCTTTTAGAAAATCAACCAGTTCTAAAATTTCTATGGACAAATCTTTAAATTGCTTTTCGAAATTTATGGCTTTTGCTCTCGGAGACCTATCTAGCTGAATATCATCTTCTGGGAAAGTGTAAAAAAGAAATTGACTGAACAGTTGATCCTTTGAGGTCGGAATTATCTGCTTTGCTTGAGACAGTGTTCCACCCAGCACTACCGACAATCTTGGCCATTCAAGTTCCATATACCCCGTACCATTTTTCCGACTAATAAGAACATCTCCTTGATCGTAGGCTTTCCGTAAGAGATAACAATAATCTCCCCGATCTTGATTTAATACCTCATTTAAAGCACTAGCATCCGGTTCAAAAATAACGGTTCCCTCTTCGTTATCATCCAAATATTGATGTAAACGTTCTACAGAAGAATTACCCGGTATAAATAAATGCTGGTGCCTTTTCTGTGATGGTTCTTTTGGTAATTTTTCTAAAGTACCACCTATATATTTTGACACTTCTCGTTGATAAGCTAACAACTCGTTTTTATAATCATTCAATTTACGTCTACTCTTTTCCTTTAGATCAAGATGATATGCGGATCCTAAACTTCTCGCAAAGTTCAATACCTCTTTACCAATTTCTGGTGGAGCAATCACAAAAGCATATAAGTTTGGAAAGTGATCCCTTCCTCGACAAAATCCTGTGACCCTCGGCAACATACCACTCAATACTCCCAAAGCACCGGTAATAAAAAAGTCCCGTTTGTGTTTATGCTCGAAAGCTTCACAAGCTCGTTTTAAGATCTCTGGTAAATTATCAAATACTTTCAGAGGAATCATCGAAGGAGGATCGTTAGGTCCTTTTAAAGGCTTTTCAGGAGCCGAACTAAAACCACTACGCAAAGAAGGAGACTGCCAGTCATAAGCACTTCTTATCGTTCGTTCCATTTCTTGACAATCAAAATCAAATCCTTTTTTACTCTCCTCAATCGCCACCTCCAATGGAATTCCTGCACGACAACAAAACGCACTCAATTGATAAATATAGTTATTTCGATTTCCTACCTCAAAGACCATTTTAGCATTGGTTTGAGTCACACAGACCGCAAAAGCTTGTGGATAATTCATATTGAGTGTCCCAGGTTCTTCCGAAAGATCTGGCGCTCTTCGAGGATTGAAATCTGGCGATGGAGTAGAAGATTGAGTAATGTCCCTATTAGATTTTACAACTTTAAAAACCGTACTTTTTTCATTAAAATAAACCTCCGGATCATGTGACATAAAGCAGAGTCGCGAAATATCAGATCCACTTTTATCAATCTCAATTATCAGATTTTTTTGGTAGAATTTCATCACTTGCCGATATGCTGCCTTATGGTTTTTCATTTCAGAATCTACCTCTACAATAATCTTTAGACCTCGACCACTCGGACTGATAAAAGCAACTTTAGTAAATTCGATTTGCTGGATTTTTAAAACTAAATCTGGCAAAACATCTGGATCTAGTTTATCAATGTCTAAAATCACAAACGGGTTATATGTTTTTAAAAAAGACAACCTCCGGCCACCCTCAAAGAGACCAGAAACCGTAAAAGCCACCAACCCTTTTTTCAGTTGATCCGCCTTTTCTTTATCCCCCATTCCAACCAAATCTCGAATCTCTAAAATAGTTTCTTTATAATGATCACCCCGAATTCCTTTGACAATCTGAGCCAAGGTTCGGCTCCCCATTCCTTTAGTAAAATTTTTAAAAAGAGAAATACTTCTCATGTTATATTTAATTTAAAAGTTAAAAAATAATATTAAATAATAGTGAGCAGGATATATCAAACCACTACTTCCTCTAAAAAATCCGTAAAAGAATCCACCCCAACAGCGATATAAATATCCTCATCCAACGACACCATACAAGTCGCTTTAACCCGCTTTCCTTCTGAAGAAAAAACCTTCGCTCCCGTCAGTCTTTTATAATATCTAACCGCCCATTTAAAGTTTGCGGCATGCATCTCAGGAATTCCAGTTCCATGCACCAGGATGACCAAACCAGTCTTTAAAGCGTTCTCAAAACAAGCGATGACATAAGGATCTTTCTTCAGTAACTCTTTGACAGAATTCCGATCGCGCGCGTTCAAATAAGGAATTTCTAATAGTAGATTTCCAGAATAGCTCACCATCTTAAACCGATCTCGTTTCAAAGCAAAATTCCCGGCTACTGAAAAACTAGGGAGTACTCGCTTCAGCGAATTAAACTCATCATCGGGATCATCCTCGTAGCAGCTACGAAGTCGGTTGACCAGGTATCGATACTTCCCAGTCTTGATTTGATTGAGAAGATTGTAGAGCGGTAGCACCTTTTTGGGACGACCGTAATAATTGAAAATAGTTATGATGGACATGATTATTATTTTTAGAAATTAGGAATAGAATTAAAGGCGAACCATGTTGATAGGCACAGTCCGCCAGGGCCTTGATATGCATCAAAGCAAAAAATGAGTTTTCCTGCCAGCAGACAGGAAAAAAAATATGGTGGTTGTTAGAAAATAAAAATTAGAAGATTGCCCCTAGTAGTTTAGTTCCCGAGGCTCTAGCGTTTATCAAACTTTCCTTGCTTCTCTTGTTTGATCTTGTTCACCTTGTTTAGTTCATCCAGCGGAGCTTTATAATATTTTTCCAGAAATTTCTCAATATCAGACGTCCGATGATAAATCTTTTTGCCCTTCTGAGAAAAACCAATCTTACCTTCATCCCTCCATATCTGAGCCGTTCTATCAGAAATCCCCATCAGCTTGACAAATTCTTCTTTACTAAAAAAGTGTTCCGATGGAGCATCCATGTTTTTTAAGAGTTCCTTTACTTCTTGTAAGGAATTTTTGATCGCTTCTAAATCGGATTTAAACAAAATAATTGCTTCCATAGTATTTAAGTTTAATTGTGATAAAATCTAGAGATGAGATATTAATAATCTACGTTTATTATTAACTCATCTCTTGTTGACAGAAACAAAGTAAAACCAAAAAGTTGATTTAAAAAATACCAAAACAAAAAGTTTTAAATAAATCACAAATTCACACGTAGAATAGGATGAAAAAAAAATTTATCCCAACTTTTAAAAACAAATCCCAACTTATTTCAACTAAACTAAACACCTATAATGCACTCTAATGATCCATAATGCGTCAAAATTAGTTTCTCTCACTTTTTGAAAGACATCTAAAATCAAAAGTTGGGATTTTTAAAAAACTAAAACAGAAATAATTCTCACTTTTATTAACCAAACAGCATTAAAGCAATATTTTTTCAATAAATAAATTTCTTGTTTTTAATGATCTGTGATTATTCACCAACAATTTAGTTGTAGAAAACAACCTTATTAGTCTAATAAACACCATCATTTAGATCAATACGTAAAGACGTTAATATTTCTCCCAATAAATTTAATCCTTTCCACAAACCACGATCTCGAATACGGCCATCTTTCTGAGAAAGACCTGCTCCCCAAATCTTATCATAAGGAGAAGCCTCAACCAGCGAGGTACCTTCTGTGGACATTAGTTCGGATAATAGTTTATCATTCTGAGTGAACTTATTCTTATTCCCCCGATAAACAATTGAGTGACGATAATATTTCCAAACCTTTTCATCAAAATTCTGAACGCTTCTTCCAATTTTCTTTTGCTCCTTTGGATTCTCAGTAGCTAAAATTTTTCTAGCAGAAGGTCTATCTAAAAAAAGCATCGCTTTATGATACATCATATATTGCTCCATGCAGTTGAAAGTAACCTCTAGTGGAAGGTCTTCGAGAAATGATTCCTCACTCCATAAAATACCACGACCTGTAAATTCAGAAATATACCATTGGGAAAAGCAGGAAGAAGAATGCCAAAAGAAAGTGAATTTCTCATAACTACCGTTTCTAATCAAATACTTCAGTTTAACCTGTACCAACTTTTTTAATAATAAGTCTTCAGATGAACCCTCCGACTGTGATACAGATCTTTTAACTGCGAGATCAGCTCTGTCCTTTTCTTTCATATTTCAGTAATTATTTGATTTCAAAGGTAAACATATAGTGAAGTTCAACAAAGGTCCGAAATCAATCAAGATCCCCTACCCTTTTTTTCTTTCAGAATAGCTCTTAAACTCCTACCAATATTTGTCCGGAGAGTTTCTGGATTATAAGGCTGACCATTTTTATCACAAAAAATACTACAGCCCCGTTCCGCTTCCGTTGTTTGATTAAAATCATCGACCTTGGATTCCTTATTCTTTTTTAAAAAATACCGAACATATAAATCTGCCAACTTAATTGTACTCCCAAAAAAAGGAATCAACTGCGGTTTTTCATTAGTGATTTCTTTTCTACAATCTACCATTTTATCAAGCAACTTAATAAAAGTGTCTTCCTTCTTCGCGTTATCTACTTCCCCAAAATATTCGGCCCTTAACGCTTCTAAGATAGGAATCTGTTCTATGAAGCTATCGGTCTTTTCAATTACTTCCAATAGCCTTTCCATCGTATACTTCCCCTTTATACCATATGAAACAATCGGATCAGACACGGTCCCCTTAATTCTCTCAGCATCTTCGATCTTCATAATCAGATCTTCAATTATTCTACCCATTTTTTTAAATCGAATCTCATTCGTCTTCGTCGGCATAAAATCATTCGCTATTTCCAATCGAGTAGAGTAAGATAGGGCCGAACTTTTATACCTGCCCTACGGACAAAGG
>CAYXQH010000149.1:0-10925 GCA_964467425.1 uncultured Saprospiraceae bacterium | reverse complement strand
CAGCTATCGCCACGATGCAGAAGTACCATCGCGAGAAAAAGAAACAGTATTTAATTTTCTATGCTTCTGTTCTCCTATTTCTTTGTGTTTTGAGTTTGAATGGTAAGCAAGGCGTTTTAGTGATGATTGATGGCAAAGCCAGTCAGATGCCTTCGGATGTATTGCTGGATATGTTGAGAGGAATGGATGCTAATACCGTTGAAAAAATTGAATTATTTGATAATCCACCTGCGCAGTTTGATGCAGAAGGTAACGGAGGAGTAATTAATATTATTCTTAAAAAAAATCAAGGATTGGGAACCAATGGTTCCTTTTCCGCTAACGCAGGCTATGGGCGGCGAGTTAAATACGGAACGTCGCTAAGTTTAAATCATCGGAGAGAAAAACTCAATATTTACGGTTCTTATTCTTTTAGAAATAGTTTTTCAAAACGATTTTATTTTTTCAATAGAAATGTTGAACAGATGGGGCAGATAATTAATACAGATTCTGAAAACCCGGAAACGGGAGAGCTTCTGAATAATTCTCTTCGTCTCGGTTTTGATTATAAGATATCTGAGAAAACAGTGCTTGGGATGTTGTTTACTGGTTTTATAAATCGAGCAGACTCTGATGCTTTTAATAGTTCTGTTTTTAGTGAATCGAACGTACCTTTTTCAATAGTAAATACGACAAAAAGCGAATCCAAAAGAAGACGAAATGGCTTGGTGAATTTTAATATTCAACATGATTTTCAAGAGGATGAAAGTATAAATTTTGATATAGATTTTATCTCCTTTTTTAATAAAAACCCATCGGATTATCATAATAGCTTTCATGATGGTGATGGCTTATTGTTATCAGATGCATTTGTGAAAATAAATAGTGAGTCACCTATTGAAAACCTGTCTTCTAGTTTAGATTATAAGAAACGAATTAATGAAAAAGTTCAATTTCAAATTGGGACAAAAGCAACGAGCAGTCGATTTGAAAACTTGATCGATGTGAGGGATGTGGTTGGCGCAGATTTAGTAGTCAACGAAAAATTTAGCCAGGATTATGAATTGGCAGAGGATATTTTTGCAGCCTATAGTTCACTGAACATTCAATTTAATGAAAAAACAAAAATGAATGTAGGCTTGCGATATGAGTACACGGATTATTTACTAGCGACACAAGATGATCCTACCTTTTTAGATCAAACGTTTGATAATTTCTTTCCTAGCTTTTTCATTTCCAGAACGATTAATGATATTAATCGGATTCAGTTTTCTTTTAGCCGTCGTATTACTCGGCCTGCTTTTAATGAATTAGCACCATTTGTAACCTTTATTGATCCAAATACTTTTTTTAGTGGAAACCCTGAATTAAGACCGGCTTTGTCGAGTAATTTTAAAGCGGATTATAGTTTTAAAAGCATATTGTTCACTGTTCAATATAGCTATACCAAGGACGGTATTTTAAGGTATCAGCCAGTGGTTGACGCAGAATCAAATACACAAATTTATACCACGCTGAATATTGATGATGAATTTTTGACAAGCTTCAGTTTATTGATTCCTTTTAAACCAACCAAATGGTGGGAGGTTCGAAATAAGCTTTTTACAAGTATTGAGAAAACAAATATTGAAGGTGAAAATGGAACGAGTAAGCTAGATACAAAACGATTTATAGCGGATATGGTGAATACTTTTACCCTTCCCCAAAACTTTGTTTTAGAGATCACTGGTCAATATCAAACTCCAGGCTATTACGGTTTGTTGAAAGTCCGGGAAAAGGGATTTGTAAATGTCGGTTTACAAAAGAAGCTGGCGAATAACAAAGGTACATTTAGAATAAGTGTCAGCGATATTTTTCGAACGAACGTCTGGGCTTCTACGACAGATCTTCCTAAACTTAATCTTCAAAATACGCTGGAATTAGATACAGAAACACGGGTCGTTCGATTGAGTTATTCAACTAACTTTGGAAATTCGAAAGTGAAAGGTACAAGAAGAAGAACGACAAGTTCTGCTGATCAAAGGAGAAGGATTAATTGATTTACTTTTCTAGGCAAAAAGAAAAATGGTCTATCATCTTCGATGATAGACCATTTTTTATTAAGGAAATTGGAAGAATTAATGTCCGCTACGTCGACTTACGCCTCCAGTATTTCCTTTGTTATTCTTTTTATGATCATTTCTGGAAGCTGATCCGCCAGAGTTGGTGCTTGATCCAAACTGAATATTTCTACTAGCCTGATCTTGTCCATCTCCATTAGTTGCCTTGATTGAAAAGGTATTAGTTCCTTTTTTAAGATCAAGGGTGATTTGTAAAATTCCAGTTCTCGTATTGAAACTAAAATTAGAGATACTCTTTCCGTTAAACTCAAATTTAATATCTCTTTTAGATCTTACATTCGTAATTTTTGCAATGACAGTACTCTTTCCTTTGTCCGGATTAAAAGGATCAACTGCAGGTGTACTTACTGAATTTATCGTCACTTTAGGAGGATTTTTAGCAACAAGTACACTCTTATAAGTTATAAAACTTTTCTCCGTAACTCTACCAGTAGCATTTTTAGCTTCAATCTCAATGTTGTTTTTTCCGTTTTTCAAATTTACATTCACGGAAACCTCTTTCGTTCTGGAGTCAAAGCTAAAGCTATTTAATTTTCTTCCGTTCAATTTTATTTTGATGTCCTCTTTACGATCTACATTTTTAACCGTAGCTCGTATGGTGTATTTAGCCTTTTTCGCAATCGCACCAGGTTTTGCCGGATTGGTATAACGAATAGTTGGCTTGGCTGCTTGTATCAGTTTGTTGTAATTCAACCTGATGCTCGCTTCATCACTTCCTCCAGCATTCGTAGCTTTTACACGAACGGTATTTCTTCCTTCACTCAAGGTTATACTAGCTGACAATTTACCTCTGGTATAACTGAATCGTTGCGCTCTTCCGTTGACAGTCAAAGAAACCTCTCTTTTTGTATTCACGCCTTCAATATTTGCACTCAAAATTACCTTTGATTGCGTGAAGTTTTTATCTGTCCTTGGTGAAGTGATCGTCACTTTAGGTGGATTAACTGGGATTCTATAATTAATCGTCACCTTATCTTCTGCACTTCCGTCATCATTTCGTGCTTTCACTATAATAGTATTTCTTCCTGCTTCTAGTTTTACATCCGCTGTAAAACTTCCTCTTTGGTAGTTGAAAGTATTACTCTTCTTACCATTTACTAAAAAGGTAATTTGAGATCTGCTAACAATATTTCTTAAGCTTGCAGCTATTCTTTCTGTACTTCCTTCAGCTGTACTATTATCTCGAGGTCGTGTGATTCTTACAGTCGGTAAACGTACTGGTTTCGGAGCAGTGTATGTTACATTTACTCGGTCTTCATCTGTACCGCTATCATTCGATGCAACTACTCTAATCGTATTTTTACCTTCGTCTAACGTAAGTGTAGCAACAACCTTCTGACTCTTTTTATCAAAATCGATATATCGGATTCTATTGCGATTTACATATACCTCAATTTGATTCTGAGCAGTAATGTTTTTTAGTTGAGCAACTAATTGCACTTTTGCATTAGAAACACTTGTGTTATTCCTTGGTCGTTGGATGTCAACACCTGGAGGAAGTTGTAATACAGGTCTTTCGTAAAAAACATTTAATTGATCATTGTCTTTTCCATCCTGATTTTCTACTTCAATAAATATCGTATTCTTCCCTTCGCTAAGTGTTACATTCGAAGAAACAACTTTTGTGTTTTTATTATAATCAAAACTTAAAATGTTTTGACCATTCAACTTAAATGTAATATCATTTTTACTACTAATATTCAATACATCCGCTACTACATTTAATGAAGCTTGTGAAACAGTCTGATTATTTCTTCTTGGTCGTGTAATTTCAACCTCAGGAAGTTCTTCTTCATCTGTTTGTGTGTTACAACCTTCTACTGTCTTTTGATCTTCATCTGTACCTGCACGATTAGAAGCTTTAATTCTAATGGTATTTGTACCTGGTTCTAATCGAATAGTCGATTGGAAAACCTGAGTAGTAGGATTAAAGTCGTAGTTCGTATGATGCTTTCCGTTTAACCAGAAATCAATATCATTGCGGTCATCAACATTTGTAATGGTAGCAATTACAGTACTTCTACAATTTGTTGGATCAAATGGATCAACCGTAGGTTGACTCATTGAAGTAATGGTAACAACAGGTTTATCGATTTCATCTTCCTCTTCTTCCCAAAGGATCGTTGCACTATCTGCATCTTGTCCGGCATCATTATTCGCTTTGACTTCCACTAAGGTTTTATAATCATTAACATCTACTGTTGCATATAAAACACCATTGCTAAAATCAAAATTCTGAGTTTCATATCCATCTATGATGAATTGTATGTCTCTTTTATCAGTAACATTATAAACATTAGCTTCAACAGTTACCGAACGTCGGTCTGTTCTATATGGATCTACAGAAGGCTTCGTAATGTTTACAGCAGGAGGTCGGCTAGGCGTATAGTCCTGAAAAATAATGGTTGTTTCATCAGACGCAAAGCCATCCGTATTTCTTACACCTATTCTCACTTCATTACGACCAGTTCTAAGATCAAGAGTTGCTCTTAACGAACCTTGACTATATTCGAAACGATCTTCTTCGCGACCATTTACCGTCAATTCAATATCTCGCTTGCTATATACATTTCTCATTTGCGCTCTTAACGTAAAGCGTTGCTCGTCTGTCTTATATTCATTGTACGGAGGATTCGTAATCTCAACCGTTGGGTATTCATAATTAGGATTGGTATCAATGATCGGCGCTTCATAAAAAATAGTTACTCGATCACTAGCTGTTCCTGCTTGATTCGTAGCAGTAATTACGATATCATTATTTCCTGGACGAAGTTTTATAAAACTTCTAAAGTCATTTTTTCTAAAATTAAAAGTCTCTCTATATCCGTTTACTCTAAATTCAATATCCATCGCACTGGAAATATTCTTTACCGTGGCACGAATATCATAAGTAGGGTTTCGAGAAGTTGTAGGACTCATTTGAGGATTAGTAATATCTACTAATGGCTCACGCAATTTCTTTGAATTATCATCAATAATCCATCTCATATGCAAGTTGGTGTAATGATGGATGTCATCATCTCCAGTCAGATCTCCATTGTTTTCCCACTGATGTCCGTCAAATAAATCTGTTTTGGTAAAGGTAACTTTATGACCAACTCCCATAGAAAACCTAGGGGTAAATTGATAACCTAGTTCAACACCTAGAGAAGGCATAAAACCGATCTTTCCATTTTCTTTTTCGCTAGTTTCATAATCACCATCAAGGATTTGATTTTTAAGTTGTCGCTTGATATAAGAAACAGAACTCAAAGTATCAAGACCAAGGTAGTCTGCAGTATACAAACCTTGGCGATTTGCCTGGTCGGTTTGTGCTTTGTACCAATCAATACCAATTCCTCCAAATAAAGAAACATTGACATTGGTGGCTTCTCTCAATTTATTTAAATGAATAACACCTTCCAATGCAAGCTCTGCATGGTCCGTTTTATTATTTTGAAAAACAAAACCAGATTCTCCAGCAGCAGCTGTATAATCAAGATTCAAATCTCCATTTAATGTCGAATTATCCTGAATACCGTAAGAACGAAAATAGTCAAGACCTTTCGTTTGTGAGTAAAGGGCTCGTCCTCTCAAATCAAAAGAGAGTAAAGAACCTGGTTGATAATAGAGATTTTTAGCAAGGGTAAGTCCTACGCCATATCCTTCCAAAGTAGTTGGGATATCTGCTTCTTGAAAAGCAAGACCACCATTGATTCCTAGAGTGTAGTAGCCAGGGGTCCTTTCATAGGTAGAAACTTGAGCTCCAGCGGTTGTTGCTAAAAATAGTACCGCGAGCAGGGTCCAAAGATTACAGAAATTCCTTTTCATAGCCTAAAATTGTAAAGGTTTAAATAAATAGTTTTTCAAGTTTGAATGTGTACGAACATTATTGATTTACGTTTAAATTTATGTTGCACACCTTTAAAAAATGATTTAAGGGCTTTACCCTTTGACTATGATTTCTTTCAATAATTTAATAGGGTTTAGGGGGTGTTTTTCTAACATGTGGATAGATTTTAAGATTCGATCGCAAAAATAATAAAGAAATCCAGTAGTTTATCATGTTTTTGAAAAAAGAAGACTAATTTATAGTGTTGATAGTCAAGGTGTTATAAGAATGGTGCATTGCCTGAGCATATCATATTGTCAGCTTGCCTAGATGTTAAATTTATGATTCAATTTTACTTCGTTTAACATTATTTTATAAAGCTTGTTAAAAAGTTTAAGATGGAAATACGAAGAAATAGCCACTTTGAGGCAGTGAAAGGTTGGAAAAGGCAGCCGTTTTTATGAAATATTGAGAAGAAAATAATAAATGCAGTTTTTTTTGATATAAAAAAGCATAACAAATCAAAAATACCTATCTTTATGGTTCCAAAACCTTCTTTTTACCTCCCAAAATCGGAAATTTAGTTCTTTCGATATTGAATATTACAGTTTTTGCAATTTGCCTTTAAACTAATTTTTAAAAAGCGTAACTCTTGTGGAAACAAGATTTAACTGCTTGAAGCATTAGTTTTTTACTGTTTTACCCATGACATAACTTAACTTACGGATGAACAAACGAATACTCTTACTTTGTATAGCCTCTTTTTTGGTTATTCAAATTTCTGCTCAGAATAGAACAATAGATGGCTCATCGAATAATCTTCAGAATACTAGCTGGGGTGCAGTAGGTACACCACTAAAGTCAATATCAACACCTAGCTTTGACGATGGTTTTTCTAGTCCAGGCGGTATAAACCGCCCTAATCCACGAATTATTAGTAATACCTTATTTGCACAGGATTCATTGATTATGGATGCTTTGGAACTGAGTGATTTTACCTGGGTTTTTGGACAGTTTCTAGATCATGATATTGTATCTACATCTTCGGATCCTTCAGAAGATGCTTCCATATTTGTAAATTTTCCAGACCCACACTTTAATCCGGGAGGAGCATTTCCGAATATTCAGATATTTATGTCTCGTTCTTTAAAAATGCCTGGTAGTGGTACAGATATAAACAACCCTAGAAGATATGGAAACAATATTACTTCTTGGATTGATGCTTCAAATGTATATGGCTCAGATATTACCCGAGCTAATTATTTGAGAACCTTTACAGATGGTAAATTAAAAACTTCTGCAGGTAATCTTTTACCTTTTAATACAGATACGAATGAATATGGCGATAATATAGATATTGCTGCTCCACATATGGAGAATGAAAATCCTTTTAATGATCAATTATTCGTTGCAGGAGACAGTCGTGCGAATGAAAATGTTTCTTTGGCTTCTTTTCATACATTATTTGTCAGAGAACACAATCGACTTTGTGATGAATTAAAAGCTACAAATCCAGGTTGGAGTGATGAGCAATTATACCAACATGCCCGAAAAATGATCGGAGGGTATATACAATCTATAGTTTATGATGAGTGGTTGCCGGCCATGGGAGTACATATGTCTCCATATTCGGGCTATCATCCAAATGTAAATGGAACCATCACGAATGTTTTTTCCGCAGCTGCTTTTCGTTTAGGACACACCTTATTAAGTGGTACGGTCCCAAGAATGGATAATGATGGAAATACAATCCCAGAAGGTGACCTTACGCTTTTGGAAGCATTCTTCGCGCCTTATGAATTAGTAGATGCTGGCGGTGTTGATCCGGTATTCAAAGGAATGGCTACTCAAATCGAACAAGAATTAGATTGTAAAATGGTTGACGATGTTCGAAATTTCCTTTTTGGGCCTCCACAAGCAGGACTTGGAGGTTTGGATTTAGCTTCGATCAATATCAATCGAGGACGAGAGCGAGGTTTACCAGATTTTAATACGCTGCGCCAAGATATAGGTCTTTCAATGTACGGAACTTTTAATGATATTAACTCAGATCCTGCGGTTGCCCAAGCACTAGAAGATTTATATGGGACTGTTTTTGATATTGATCCTTGGGTGGGGATGTTGGCGGAAGATCATATGAATGATGCTTTATTTGGATCTACGATTATGAAAATCATGGAAGATCAGTTTTATGATCTTCGAGAAGGAGATCGTTTTTATTATGAAATCGATCCGGTATTGACGCAAGCAGAAATAGATGATATTCGAAATACTACATTTAGAGATATTATAATGAGAAATACGGGGATTACAGTGATGCAGGATAATGTATTCGAAGCTATGCCCCATGATTCAATATGTCCGGCTAGTGGACCTGTTGCAGGGATTCTTGGTACGATATCTACGATTGATGGAGATTTAGTTGAAGGAGTAGATGTAGAGATTATGTATCATACTGGAGGAACGCAGGCAGGGAATATGACAACAGATCAAGATGGTTCTTATCAGGTGGATGATCTGGAAACCTGTGATGAATATGATCTGGTAGCAGAAAAAAATATCAATCATATAAATGGAGTAAGTACCTTGGATATTGTTTTTATTAAACGACATATTCTGGAACTACAACTTCTCAATAATCCTTATAAAGTGCTTTCTGCTGATGTAAATGATGATGGAAATGTTTCTGTTTTAGATATCGTTGATATGCGGAAATTGATTTTGAATTTCCAGGATACTTTTACAAACAATAAATCGTGGAGGTTTATAGATGAAGATATCACTTTTGCTGATCCGAATGATCCTGTGGAAGCAGTATTGGATGAAGCAAGCGTAGACTATTTGACGGATAATACAGAAGTCAATTTTATAGGTTTAAAAATTGGTGACGTTAATGGAAATGCAAATCCGAATGGTTTTGTAGGAGATGGAGATACCAGAAATTTTCCAAACTATTTTACCTTAGAAACGCAAGACATCGAAGTGAAGCCTGGTAATGATTATTCCTTTATTATTACAGCTGAAGAACTCAATCAGTTGATAGGAATGCAGTTCGCATTGGAGTATAACACAGAAATGATTTCAATCAATGAAGTGATACCAGGATCGATCTCTAATCTCTCTGCTTCTAACTTTGCAATTGATAAAAAAGCAGGAAGACTATCAGTAAGTTGGGATACTGAAAATACTTTAGAAGAGGAAGTGTTTTTTACTGTTAATTTTAGTGCTTCAAGAGAAGGTTATCTAAGCGACTTTATTCAGCTTTCAACAAGCTACACAAAAGCAGAAGCTTATACGGCTGATCTAATTACGCATGGTTTGGAATTGGCATTTAAAGATCAATCAACAACGGTTTATAATACGACATTCGAGGTGTATCAAAATGCACCTAATCCTTTTAAAGATCAAACAACAATAGGGTTCAATTTGCCAGAAGATGATGAAGTAGCAATTTCAGTTTATGACCTTTCTGGAAAAATTATTTATACCAATCAAAAATCATTTGGAGCAGGCGTTCATGCCGTTTCAATCGACAAAGAATTGTTGAAAGGGACTGGTGTTTTTTATTATCAGATTAGTTCCTCTTTTGGAAGTCAGACGAAAAAAATGATTTTATTAAATCAGTTTAATTAGAAAAGAAAAAGAATTTACCTTTTTTAAAATATTTCTCCTTATTATTGGTTCTGAAAAAATCACTTTCAGAACCAATTTCATTTTATGAATAAGCACCCATATCCCAATCTTTTTACTCCACTTGATTTAGGTTTTACCACATTAAAGAATAGAGTTTTGATGGGCTCTATGCATACCGGCTTGGAAGAAACTAAAAATGGTTTTGAAAAAATGGCAGTCTATTTTGGCGAGCGCGCCCGAGGAGGGGTAGGCTTGATCGTCACAGGTGGAATTGCGCCCAATCGCGCTGGCTGGGTTAGTCCTTTTGCTGCAAAATTGACCTCAAAAAAAGAAGCTAATAAACATAAGGTAGTTACAAAAGCAGTTCACGATGAAGGTGGGAAAATCTGTATGCAAATCCTTCACACAGGTCGTTATGCCTACCATCCATTTGGTGTTGCGCCTACTGCATTGAAAGCACCAATAACGCCTTTTAAGCCTTGGGAGTTAAGCGTTCGAGGAATAAAAGGAACAATCAAAGATTTTGTAAAGTGTGCCGAATTAGCTCAGTTTGCTGGTTACGATGGAGTTGAAATTATGGGCTCTGAAGGATACTTGATTAATCAATTCATTGTTTCAAAAACAAATAAGCGTAAGGATGAATGGGGTGGTTCTTTTGAAAATAGAATTCGTTTTCCATTAGAAATAGTTAAGCAGGTTCGCGCTGCAGTAGGAGATAATTTTATTATAATTTACCGACTGTCCATGTTAGATCTGGTACATGATGGAAGTACGTGGGAAGAAGTTGAACGTCTGGCAATAGAAATTGAAAAAGCAGGAGCTACTATAATTAATACAGGAATCGGTTGGCATGAAGCACGTGTGCCTACCATTGCGACGATGGTGCCAAGAGGCGGCTTTAGTTGGGTGACTCAGCGACTAATGGGAAAGGTAAACATCCCACTTATCACAACGAATAGAATCAATACCCCAGAGATAGCAGAAGATATTTTAGCTAAAGGACATGCGAACATGATTTCTATGGCTAGACCATTTTTGGCAGATCCGGATTTTGTCAACAAAGCTTTTGAAAATAAAGGGGATGAAATAAATACTTGTATTGGTTGTAATCAAGCTTGCCTCGATCATGTGTTTGAACGTAAAACAGCATCCTGCCTGGTGAATCCAAGAGCATGTTTTGAAACGGAAATTCAAATCACCGCTACTTCAAAGGTTAGAAAAATAGCAGTTGTTGGTGCGGGTCCAGCAGGTCTTTCATTTGCAACTACTGCTGCTCAAATGGGACATGATGTTCATTTGTATGATGCAGCTTCCGAAATTGGTGGGCAATTCAATATGGCCAAAAAAATTCCAGGTAAAGAAGAGTTTTATGAGACACTTCG